>JAKQLT010000118.1 GCA_029567025.1 Candidatus Omnitrophota bacterium
GCTTCTGTTGACGCGGATTCAGATCGTTTTGGGAATGTTGATAGTAACGGTATTTTTATGTCTGCGAATGATATGATCGCTTTAATTGCCTATTTTTTAAAGAAAGAAATTGGATTAGATGGATCGATTGGGAAAACGGTCGCGACGAGTAATTTTGTCAATGCGATTGCGGAGTTTTTAAATGTTGATCTTGATGAAGAAAAAGTAGGATTTAAAGAATTTGTGAATAATACCATCACGAAAGGAAAAGATTATCTTGTTGCTGGAGAAGAAAGTTCGCATGTCGCTATTGGTCCATTTATGCGTTCTTGGGATGATGGGATTGTTGTCGGTCTTATGGGATTATGGATTATGGCCAAAACAGGAAAGAGTTTAACAGAATATAAAGACATGATTCAAAAGACCCTTGATAAGAAGTTTATGATTACGACTTTGACACGACGAAGTCAAATAGTCAAAGATATCATTATCAATAAAGTAGCTCAGACGAATCAAGAAATAGCAAATATTTTAAAAGGAGAGGAAAGAGCTTTAACCGAAGTTGAATTGGAGTCGTTATCTTTAGTGCAAGAATTAGAGAAGATGCAACCTCAAAAAGTGAAAGCCATTAATACGAAAGATGGCGTAAAATTAGTTTTGGCGTCTGGCGATTGGGTTCTTATTCGTCCTTCAGGCACGGAACCGGCCGGGAAAGCTTATGTAGAAGTGGCAGGAAATTATGCGGCCAGTGAAACAGATATGCAGAAAAAGTTTAGCGAACTCTCTTCTATCGTTGATCAAATGATAGGGTATTCTGGCGATAACGCTATGGTGTCACAACAGATAGATGATGAATATGATGAAGGGAATGTGCTTTCATTATATCAAGAACAATCGGATTACGCCATGGTCGGGGATTTAAAAGATAAGGCGTATCAGTCGGCGAATATTTTTAAACAGGACTATCCTCAAATATATAATCTTTTAACAGGAAGAATAGAAGGTCTTTATTGGGAATTATTGAATCCTTTAAAAGTAAAATCAGTAAGACAAGAATTGCAAATGTTTGCTGATGGAAAATTAACAGAGGCTATTACTAGAAATATTAATCGATTACAAGAGATTCAGGAAAAAGAAAATAAGAAATCGCTGGAATCCCCGTCAGATATTTGGGCACGTGCTTCTCGGGAAAAGGGATTATGGCAACAAGCGGACAATCTTTTGTTAACGGTGTTACGATCCAAGACTTCTGACCTTGCGATGGTGGCGGAAATAAAAGAGGCTTACAATGCGATTAATCCATTGAAGAATAAGAATATTGCCGTATATAATTTAATGCACGATAGAATTGAATTTTTAGAACTTAATTATTTGAATTATCAGAAACGGCAAGGATTTATTAGAGAATTAGAAATGTTTTCACAAGGTAAATTGTCAGAGGCCATAGAAATAAATATTCAACGATTAGAATCCCTTGGGGATCAAGAAGCAAAAGCATTATGGATACAGGCTAAGGAAGCTATAGAAAAAAACGAGAAAGATAATGCTTTGATCACAGAAATCCCTGTTTTCTCGAGTATAAAAGATTTTTATTCTCCGGGAGAAGGCAAGGCGATTATTAACCAAAAGAATTATTATTTAAATTTATTTAATTTGGATTTTGGAACAAAGATTTACCGTTTAAATCTTTTTTATGGGGATTTCGATGATAAAGGGGAAATAGGAACTCAGATTGCATTATATGATTCTTATGATAGACCACTGGCCCGTTTAAAGGTTTTTGGAGAAAATTTATTAACTCTTAATTGGAGAGATGCTTTTCAGAAGTTGGCTGATGAAGGGAAAATTCGATTTTCTGATGAGAGTAATGAATTAACTCAAAAAAGATATCGGGAACTCAATGAAGCTGTCAGAGAAATGAATTTAAATAATCAACAAATTATTCAAGCTAAAATTGATTTGGAGAACCCTGAATTTAAGCCAGAAGATAAGGATCTCATAAAAACAAGAATAGAAATTCTTTTAAGAGTCGCGCAAGGATATATTTATTCTGGTAATTTGGAATCTTCTTATCGGATTTTAGTTGAATCAAAAGAATTGTTGTCGAAGATCTCAGGATTAACAAGCGAAGAAAAGAAAGATTTGGAATTTAATTTAAAGAAGGGGACTTTTTATTACAATCAGGCCGTTGATTCTTCTCAAGATGAAAATTTATTTAAGATTCAGGATTCGAGTGTCGGTGGTATTGATTTGAATCCTGAATTTTTAGATATGCAGATTAAACGTGATGGTAAGGGTGTTCCGCTTCCGCTTAATCTTCAGCCGCTGGAAACTCTCAAGATCGAAGGATTTATTCCGGTAATTATCAATATCACGCCGGTTGAAAATTTTCCGATGTTGTTAGGCGTTAATGAAAAAGATACTAATGAAAAGAAAATAAGTTTTGTTCAACCGGAATTAAATCCCGTTGAGCCGTTAGATAGAAAAATATTGAAGGCATAAAAAGATTTAGACTATTGGGGGGTTAAGGCTGTGGATTTTTAAAGAGAGATTTTAAAAACCACAGCCTTTTTTACTTTGCGGTCACCTCGGAGCGAGGGTGGTTAGGGAATAATTTGTTTTGTCCTTGAAGGGGATTCTGGAAAAGAGTAGAATCCTTCGCATGAGTAAGGGCAAGAAAATAGTAACTAAATCGATAGCTCCGAAGAGTTTCTTAGGTTTTATTTTTCGTTCTAAATTAGCGGTTTTTATTATTATATTAAATGCTTTTGTTTTTTGGTTTATAAAAACATCGCCTCATGCGCAAAACTATCTTCCCAAACTTGTTTTTTACCCTGGAAATATTTTAAAAGGTTATTGGTGGACTTTCTTAACATCAGGATTCATTCATCTCCAATGGTCGCATTTTTTATTGAATATGCTCGCTGTTTTTGTCTTTTCCTATGTGGTTGAAAAACATTTAGGATTTTGGAAAACATTTTTTATTTATTTTGGCGCTTTATGTATTTCTATGATTTTTTCTTCTTTGGCGTATGTGTTTTTTCTTCATAAAAATTTAGTTATTATTGGTGCATCCGGCGCGGTTATGGGATTGGTCAGCGCGGCCATGCTTTTGGACCCTTTTTGTATCACATGGGAAATGATTGTTCCTGTGCCGATGATGTTGAAAGGTTGGCTTTTTATTTACGCCGATATGAAAGGTTTTCTTAATGGCGAAACAGATGGCATTGGTCATTTAACGCATTTGTTCGGTTATATTTCGATTGCTATGCTGGTCTATTTCTTGTCTAAAAAAGACAGAAAGAAAATGCGTAGCGGCCTTGTGATCAATGTTGTCTCTTTAATAGGAGTACTTCTTTTAAGAAACTATTTGATAAATCACTTTAGAGAAGATAATATCAATAATAAGAAAATAGAGCAGAAGAAAGTTGTTGCGATTCAAGTAAAGAAATAATAGTCCTCATTTTTTAAAAGGGAGGTTGGCATGAATTTTAAAGATTCGGATGTCCTTTTTATTCAGAAGTTTTTCGGGAATATTAAGGTTTCTGATGTGATGAATAAAGAAGTGATTTCTGTGCGTCAGGATGCCGAAGGGAGCGAGGTTCAAGAAAAATTTATTCGCTATAGAGTTAATCATATTGTTGTGACCGATGGATATCAAAAAGTAGTCGGGCTTATCAGCCGTAAATATCTCTATAAAACGCAATCGCCTCGCAAAATTATGCAGGAAGAAATTGATTTTGAGCCGGATTTGATTATTGACGGCGATAATTTTTATTCTCGCGAGACATTAGACAGTATTATTATTCATAATATTATGCAAAAAAATCCTTTAACCTTAGGTCCAGAAGAAAGTTTTGCGCAAGTGATAAAAATTATGGCATCACGGTTTATTGCCTGCATTCCCATTGTTGATAAACAAGGACACGCCATCGGGGTCATGACGGATGTTGATGCCATTCGTTTTTTTGCTAAAGTCCTGTCATTGTAATATCTTATCATGAAATTTTACGCAGATTTTCATATTCATTCCCGTTTTTCTCGTGCGACCAGCCGCGACCTTAATCTTGAGGAACTTACTTATTGGGCGCGATTAAAAGGCCTTCATATTGTAGGCACTGGTGATTGTATTCATCCGCAGTGGCTTGATGAAATCAAAAAGAAACTTGAACCTGCCGAAGAAGGATTATTTAAATTAAAAAAGCCGTTTGAATCATCGCTTTTTAAAGGGTGCCCCGACTCCTGCAGAAATCAAGAGATGCGTTTTATTTTGACAACAGAAATTTCAAATATTTATAAAAAAAAAGATAAGGTGCGGAAGGTTCATAACATTGTTTTTTTTCCCACTTTAAACGCCGCTGAAGATGTTCAGAAAAAGCTTTCTGCCATTGGCAATATTCGTTCTGACGGACGGCCTATTTTAGGAATGGATTCCAAAGATCTTTTAGAAGTCGTATTGGAATCGGATCCGTTAAGTTTTTTAGTCCCGGCGCATATTTGGACGCCCTGGTTTTCTGTGTTGGGATCCAAAAGTGGATTTGATTCTATCGAGGAATGTTATGAGGATTTATCGAAATATATTTTCGCGCTTGAGACCGGATTATCCTCTGATCCTCTGATGAATTGGCGTTTAAGCCGGTTAGATCCGTATATTTTGATTTCGAATTCCGACGCGCATTCGGCGTCTAAGTTAGGCTGAGAATGCAATATTTTTGATACAGAGTTTTCATATCCGTCTATTTATCAAGCGCTTTCTGACAAGAAAGATAAAGGATTGATAGGTACTGTTGAATTTTTTCCTGAAGAAGGGAAATATCATTACGACGGCCACCGCGATTGTCATGCCCGGCTACATCCGCAAGAAACAATTAAAAATAAAGGATTGTGTCCGGTATGTAAAAAGCTGGTCACTGTCGGCGTTATGGCGCGCGTGGAAGAATTAGCGGATCATCCTGAAGGACGAAAAGCCCCGCGAAGCCGTCCGTATTATTCTTTGATTCCTCTTCCTGAGATTATTGCGGATGCCAAAGGAGTAGGGGCCAATAGTAAATCAGTCGAAGATATTTATAAAAGTATGCTTGAGAATTTAGGGAATGAGTTATTTATTTTGCGCGAAGCGTCTTTAAAAGATATTGAGAAAAAAACAGGATCATTGATCGCGGAAGGTATTAAGCGCGTACGTAGTGGGAAAGTTCATATCGCCGCGGGTTATGATGGAGAATTTGGAGCCATAAAAATATTTGATGAACAAGAGCGTGAAATCAGTAAAGAACAGCTATCTTTCTTTTAATGTCTATTGTCGCTTCCCTTAATATATCTCAACTTCAAGCGGTGCAATATCAAGGCCGTTATTTATTAATTATTGCTGGTCCCGGGACAGGGAAAACTCATACCTTGACGTATCGGATAGCCGAATACGTGAGATATCTTTCTTCAGGACAGAAAATATTAGCAATTACTTTTACGAATAAAGCGGCGCAAGAAATGCGTGTAAGATTGATGCCTCGCATTATTGATCTTGATGAAAAAGTACTGATAGGGACGTTCCATCAATTTTGTCTGTTTTTATTAAAAAAATATATTTTAGAAACATCTTTGCCTAAGGATTTTCAGATTGTTTCACAAGAACAGATTAAGAAAATCGCGCAAGAGCTTTGGCCGGATCTAAAGACAAAAGATCTTAAAGATAAATTAGAAGGTATTTCTCGATGGAAGGCGATGTCATTTGGGCAAAAAAAACCGCGAGATGTTGTTTTGTATGATAAGCATTTGCGTCAATATGGCTTTTTAGATTTTGATGATCTTTTATGCGAGGCAGGGGCTTTATTAAAAGGGAATTTCAGAATTTTAAAAGAAATACAAAAAAGTTTTCCCCATGTTTTTGTTGATGAATATCAAGATATTAATTGCTGTCAGCATGATCTTTTGAAATTATTAGTTGGCCCAGAGAACTTTTTAACAGCGATTGGCGATCCGAATCAAGCTATTTATGGATTTCGCGGGGCTGATGTGAAATTTTTTGAAAGTTTTCAGGATGATTTTCAAGGTGCGCAAGAAGTCTTTTTATCTGACAATTATCGTTCGTCTAAAGATTTATTATCCGCCTCAAGCCAAGTTATTACGAAAAGTCAAACTGTTTCTGTTGCACCGTTGGTTGCGCGGATTTATTTGGAAGGAAAATTAATCGTTCGTGAAAATATGACAGAAAAAGCCGAAGCGGAATATGTGGTCCATGAAATCGAGAAATTAGTAGGAGGCATCAGCATGTTCTCGCAAGATTCTGGGCGTGTTGAAACAGACAATATTGATAATAAATGTTTTGGCGATATTGCTGTTTTTTGTCGTATGAAAGCGCAAATGTCCACATTAGCGAACGCTTTTGAACGTAGCGGCATTCCTTATGAAACGCCCAAAATTCAGGAACAAGAATTCTTAGAGAATCCGGATATCATTCGTATGAATGAATTATATGAAAAAAGTGAGCGCGTGCAGTTAATGACTTTACACGCCGCTAAAGGATTGGAATTTTCTGTTGTTTTTATTGTCGGGTGTGAGGAAGGCCTTTTACCTTTAAATCGGGAAGAATTGATAACAGATATCGAAGAGGAGCGGCGGCTTTTTTATGTGGGGATGACACGCGCGAAAGAGAAACTTTATTTAACATACGCCAAACGGCGATTTTTATTCGGGAAAAAATATCATAACGAAACATCGCGTTTCATTGCAGATATTCATGAAGAATTAAAACAATATGAAAAAGATTTATTTAAACCAAAGAAAATAAAACAAGAAGCGCAAGGGGATCTTTTTAGCGTATAAACTATTCGAGAATGATGATGAAAGAAATGCCGCAAGAGGTTATTAATTCCAGCGATATTGATTTTAATAAAAAATTTACGCGCGCGTATGATCTTTTGGAAAACACATCGAAGAATGTTTTTATTACAGGTAAAGCTGGCACAGGCAAATCGACGCTTTTAAAATATTTCCGTGATCATACATTAAAAAATATTGTTGTTTTAGCCCCGACAGGTGTTGCCGCGCTTAATGTTCAAGGGCAGACCATCCATTCTTTTTTTCGATTTAAACCGGATGTCACTTTAGATACGGCTGTAGAAAATCGGATGCGCAAAACTCAGCGTGCGATTTATGAGAAGTTAGATGCTATTGTGATTGATGAGATTTCAATGGTGCGTGCGGATTTGTTGGATTGCGTGGATGCATTTTTGAAAGTTTATGGCCGTTATAAAAATGAGCCTTTTGGCGGTATTCAAATGGTTTTTTTTGGAGATCTTTATCAGCTCCCGCCGGTCGTGACAAAAACAGATCAAAAGGCGTTCGCGGGTGTTTATAAAAGTCCATATTTTTTTGACGCGCGTTCGTATCAGGACTTGAATTTAGAATTTATTGAATTTGATAAAATTTATCGACAAAAAGAAGAGGATTTTATTCGATTGTTAGGAGCTATTCGTAATCGTATGGCCACAGAGGCGCATTTAAAAGAACTCAATGAGCGTGTGAACCCTTTTTTTAAACCCAAAGATGATGAGTTTTATATTTACTTAACGACAACGAATGCATTGGCAGATAAAATTAATTATCAGCATTTAAATGAATTAAAAACACGCGCCTATCATTACGATGGCGATATGACAGGTAAATTTGATGAAAAAAATTTACCCACACCAATATCCTTAGACGTTAAATGGGGCGCGCAGGTTATGCTTTTAAATAATGATCCGCAGGGGCGATGGATTAATGGAAGCATTGGACGGGTTCTTTCGGCGGATGAATCTTCTGAGATCATCCAAGTTGGCCTTTCGAATGGACAGGTTGTTGAAGTGACGCCTTTTACATGGGAAATGTTTCGATATTTTTATAATGAAGAAACAGAAAAAGTAGAGTCAGAATCGGTAGGGTCTTTTCGTCAATATCCGCTACGTTTGGCCTGGGCGGTTACTATTCATAAAAGCCAAGGACAAACTTTTTCAAAAGTAATTGTGGATATTGGTTATGGGACTTTTGCACATGGACAGGCGTATGTGGCTTTAAGTCGGTGTTCGAGTTTTGATGGTTTAGTCTTAACACGTCCTATACGAAAAGAGCATATTCTTTTAGATAAACGTGTGGTAGAATTCATGCTCCAGCATGCGTCATCTTTAGCAAAATAATAATTTTGTAATTTTATAAATAGTAAGGTCTTGTCAAAATTATGAAACAAAAGATTTTTTATATTTTTATTCTTTTATGTGTTGGTATTTTAATTTATTCCAACAGCTTGCATGGAGAATTTCAATTTGATGATGCCGGCTACATCCTTGAGGATCCCCACATTCGGCAATTTTCAACTCTTTGGTGGGAGGCAGGCTCTTGGAATATCCGTTTTATTTGTTTATTATCTTTTGCCCTTAATTATTATTTCCATAAAATTGATGTTTTTGGTTATCATCTGGTCAATTTGATTATTCATTTGTTAAATGCTTTATTGATATTTCAATTTATTCGTCTTTTATTATCCACGCCAAAGTTCAAGAAAGAAAAATGGCTTTCTCATAAAGATGGATTTGCTTTTTTGGTCGCGTTTTTATTTTTAACGCACCCGTTACAAACGCAATCCGTCACTTATATTTCTCAACGTTTTGCCTCTTTCGCTACATTTTTTTATGTGGCCTCGATTTGTTTTTATCTTAAAGGTCGCATGGGAGATCTTAAGAAAAATAAAAATTTATTTTATTATTGGGCTTCCGCACTCACAGGGCTTTTGGGAATTTTTACTAAAGAAATTGTGTTTACGCTGCCTTTTGTGATTTTTCTTTTAGATGTTTTGTTTATTCAAGAAGAAGGGAAATCTTTTAAAAAGTCTGGAACGGTTTTTTTCATTATCATGTTGTCTTTCGCGATGATTATTCCTCTGATGTACAAAATTTTTGGTGACACCTTGTTTTGTTTAAGAAATCCTTCGGAATCTCACGCCGGGGATATTGTCACGCCGGTTAATTATCTTTTGACTCAATTTCGCGTTGTTCCGATTTATATCAGATTGTTATTTTTTCCTTTGGGCCTTAACTTGGATTATGATTTTCCAGTTTCTTCAAGCTTGATAGAGCCCATTACTACATTAGGCGGATTAATATTTTTGCTGTTTGTAATTTGGCTGGGCTTTGTTTTATTGAAAAAGAATCGTCTCATCGCGTTTGGTATTTTCTGGTTTTTTATTACAGCGTCGATAGAATCGAGTTTTATTCCTATTAGGCATGTCATTTTTGAACATCGCACTTATTTGCCGTCAATAGGATTTTTTATCGCAATTGTCTTTGCGCTTTCGTCTGTTGTGAGAGATTTTAAAAAAGTCGCTCTTATCTTAAGCGTGATCGCGTGTATTTTTTCTTTTTTGACGTATGAACGCAATAAAGTGTGGAAAACAAATGTTTCCTTATGGGAAGATGTTAAAAAGAAATCTCCTCAAAAATCGCGCCCCTATATCAATTTATGCGGGGCTTATTATAAAAAAGGCCAGCCAGATAAAGCTTTGGAACATTGTAACCAGGCGCTTGAGTTAAATCCTTATTCTTTTAAAGCACGCAATAATCGCGGACTTATTTATGCGGGGAAGAAGCAATTCGGTCTTGCGTTAGAAAATTTTAATGAGGCCTTAAAATTTCAGCCGGGGGCTAAAGATGTTTATAATAATCGTGGAAATCTTTATGTCAAACAAAAGCAATATGATTTAGCGATTGAGGATTTTACCAAGGTTATAGCAGACAAATCTTTACAAGAGACAGGATTTAACAACCGCGGATTTGTTTATATTTTAATGGGGAAGTTAGACCTTGCGTTAGAAGATATCAATCGGGCGATCGAAATCAATCCTGTTTTAGCCGAGGCGTATCATAATCGCGCCCTTGTTTATACTAAAAAAGGGAAATATGATCTTGCTTTGAGAGATTTGGATAAGACGTTAAAATTCAAGCCGAATTATGCGAACGCTTATTTTTTAAAAGCGGAGATTTATACAACGTTAAAACAATATGAAAAAGCGATTGAGGCGTTTAATGTGTTAGAAAAAATAACCCCGCAAGATTTTAAAGTGTACGCGCAACGCGCCAATATTTATTTTGAACAGGAAAATTCTTTTTTAGCATTAGAAGATCTCGCCCGCGCGATTAAAGTCGCCCCAGAAGAGCCAGATGTTTATTATAATCGTGGCAACATTTATTATGCTTTAAGGCAGTTGAAAGAGTCTAATGAGGATTATTCTCAAGTGATCGCATTGAATCCGCAACATTTTCAGGCCTTGAATAATCGCGGGAATATTTATCGGGATGAAAAAAAATATGATGAAGCGATTTCTGATTACACCAGGGCTTTAGAGATCAATTCGGAATTGGCAATTGTGTATTTTAATCGGGCAATGGCTTTTAAAGCTAAGGAAGATTATCAAAATGCGCTTAAAGATTTTTTAAAGGCGCAAGAATTGGGATATCCTGTGTCAGAGAAAATTCTTCAAGAAATTAGAAAAAAGATGTAATTTTGAAACTGTATTATTTAAAAAGAAGGTGGTGGTTATGAATAATGAAATTACACAGATGAGGCCTGGAATTTCTTTAGGGCAAGTTTTTAAAAAGTCTTTGAATGTTTATTATAAATATTTTATTGATTTTATTTCTTTGAGTTTAATTTATGCGATTTCGGTAGCGCTTATTCGCATGATATTGAAAAAAACTTGGGGGGATCAGACATTTGTGATTTTTATCACAGTCATGCTTAATACGGTTATTCTGTGCCGTATTAGCGTCGCGCTCATTTATATGGCATCTAAAAAATTGTTTAATCAGGATTTAGTGGACTCTTCACAAGCTTTTGAAAAGACGCAAGGATTTTATATGAATTATCTTATGGTTTATTCTGTCGTTTTTTTATTGATGGGGATAGGATTTCTTTTGTTTATTATTCCGGGTTTTTATATTGGAACGATTTTTCTTTTTGCGGACGCGTTGGTTGTTTTGGAAAGGAAAAATTTTCAAGAGGCTTTTACCCGTAGCCGCCAACTTGTGCAAAATTATTTTGGCATAGTCTTTTTATTCTTGATGGTTATCATTACGATTTCTTTATCTCCGATATTTTTACTCAAATTATTAGGCCCTGCGCACCTGAATATTATAAAGAATTTTAGCGATCTTTTTTCCGCGTTATTTATTCCTTTTTATATGATTGCCCAAGTTCAGCTTTATTATAAGATTAAAGAACATATGGCCGCAAAAGAGATTTTATAAAAATTTTTAATCAATGTGCTATTTTTTGCTTTTTGCCATATTGTCAGATATACTTGCGTTGGAAGGGGAAATGATATGGATATTATAAAGAAGCTATTAATCATAACTTTTTTTGTTTATGGCGTTTTGTTTGCGGTTCATATGAGTCATGCGCAACAAAACTCGACTAAAGAGACTGTTGTGGCTTTTGAGAAAAATATTATAAAGACCGTTTCTGCTATTGAACAAAGAACAGAAATTGCAAAAAAATGCTGGCAGGATGTTTGGACTGATTTTCAAAAAGCGAAAAAGAATATGGCTTATATTATAAGAGAAGGCAGAAAAAATGTTTTTTATTTCAAAGCAAAGATACAAAGCGTTAAAGAAGCCCTTGTTAAAAAGAAAGAGTTTTTTCAGGATTTTTTTAAAGATTTCCAGTTGAGTCAAAAACACGCAGATCATTTCTTAAAAGAAACCTTTCAGCGGATGTAAGGCCGATTTTCTTTCATAAATCCTTTCCTTTTTTCTTGTTGTCTTTCCTACTTCGATATAGAATGCTTTCTGTCAATTCGTGAGTTCGACCATTTATAATAAAAAATATGGATAAGAAATTCTTTTCTGTTTCAGAGTTAAATATTCTTATTAAAGAAGTTCTCAATATGGGATTTCCCCAGGCGCTTTGGGTCTGCGGGGAAATTCAGCAATTCAATCGCAGTAAAAATAAGAAACACATTTTTTTTCAATTGGTTGAGAAAGATAAACAAACACATGATGTCAAGGCCTGTATTGATCTTGTCATTTGGGAAACGCGTAAACAGTATATTGAGAGCGTCCTTAAGAAAGCAGAAAACGCGTTTGAATTAAAAGATGATATTGAAGTGAAATTCGCATGCCGAGTGGATTTTTATCCTCCGCATGGAAAAGTTCGCTTGATCGTTGAAGATATCGATCCTGTGTATACATTAGGAAAGATCGCTCAAGAAAAACAACGATTAATCGCTTTATTAAAAGAAAAAGGAATCTTAGATAAAAATAAAACATGCCTGTTGCCTCTTGTGCCTCTTTCTATCGGACTGATTACTTCTGATGATTCTGCGGCTTATAATGATTTTTGTTCTGAATTAAGAAAAAGCGGGTTTCATTTCTCGGTGATTTTACGTAATACTATTATGCAAGGGAAGAACGCCGAGAATGATGTCTGCCGAAGTTTAGATATTTTAAGTCAACGAAAGGATATTGATGTGATTATTATTACGCGGGGAGGAGGATCGATTACGGATTTGAGTTGTTTTGATAGTCAGAAAATAGCCGAGAAAATAGCGTCTGTTTCAGTACCAGTTCTCACCGGTATCGGCCATGAAATTGATACAACGATTACAGATTTGGCCGCGCATACATTTCAAAAAACCCCAACCGCCGTGGCGCAATTTATCGTAGTTCAAATAACAGAATTCTTGCGGCAGATGGATGAACATAGCCAGCATATTATTGATTTATCTCAAGAGAAAATTCGTCAAGAAAAACAATTATTAAAGAAAATAGCGAATGACCTTGAATCTCAAACTCGGGGATTATTAAAACAACAGCATACAAAAATTATTCAATTCTTAGAATTTATGAAACATCGGCCTAAGGTATTCCTTAAAAATGCGCAAAAAGAATTAGAGGAGAAAAAAAAGATTTTTAAGAAAGCTATTGTTGTGGGATTGCAGGGTTATAATAAGCGATTAGAACATTTTGAGAAATTAATAAAGGCCTTTCATCCGCAAAATACGTTAAGGCGCGGATTTTCTATTACAAGAGGCCAGGATAGAAAAATATTAAAAAGCGTTAAAAATCTTAAGAGGGATGAATCGCTTATAACAGAAATTTCGGATGGGTTCATCACAAGCCGAATTTCTGAAATTAAAAAAGGGAGGGCATAATGGCGGAATTCAAATATACTAAAGCGATGAAAAGATTAGAAGAAATTGTTGAGAAAATTGAATCAGAAGAAATTGATGTGGATGAATTATCTACACACGTGAAAGAGGCGGTAGCGCTTATTAAGACATGCAAAGACCGTATTGAAAAAGCAGAAATTGATATTAAGAAAGTCGTTGATGATTTAGATACAGAAACAGCGGGGTAGAATTTCTTATGTTAGCTATTTCGACTTCATGGAATTATCAACCGCAGAGCGATTTAAAGGCGTGGTTATCTTCTGTCAAAGATTTGGGATTTGATGGCTTAGAGATTAATTATTCTTTTTCGCGAGAGCATTTAAAGGAATTGCCAGCGCTTTTAAAACAATTTAAATTAAAAGTCGTGAGTATTCATAATTTCTGCCCGCTTCCTGATGATGCGCCGTCGCCTCGACACGCGTCGAATTATTATAGAATTTCTGCTTTAGATGAAGAAGAGCGTCAAAAAGCAGTTTTATGGACGAAAAAAACTATTGATACGGCTCAACAATTTGATGCACAAGTGGTTGTTATTCATGCCGGAACGGTTGAACTCGACGAAGACGAAAGGTTTCCAAAATTCTTTCAATTATATAGAGAAGGAAAAAAGGATTCTAAAGAGTTTAAAGAAGAGCGCGAACGCATTTTGCATCAAAGAAAATTATATATTTCAGGGCATTTGGAGGCTTTAAATCGAAGCTTTGAAGAAATAATGCATTATGCTGAAAAAAATAAGATAAAAATCGGTTTAGAATCGCGTTATTATCCGACAGAGATCCCGAATTTTGAGGAAGTAGATTATTTTTTAAACCAGTTTTATAAACAAGGTATGTTTTATTGGCATGATGTGGGCCATGCGGAAATCAATGAGAGGTTAGGTATTTATTCGCATAAGAAAATTTTAGAAAAATATCAAGATAAAATGATCGGCGTTCATTTGCATGGTATGGATGGACGCTATGACCATAAAGCGCCTTTTATGGGTGATTTTGATTTAGGAAAATATCTTCAATATTTTAAGGCGCCTGTTATAAAAGTGGTTGAAACCCATCAATCATTGCCAGAAGAAATGAAAGAAGCCGTGTGTAAACTTATTTGTTATTAAAGGGCATTTCAAAAAGAAATTTTTGTTTGCATCGATGTTTAAAGGTGTTATAGTTTATTCTCAAAATTGTTTTAGGCTCTTTATCAAAAAAATATTTTTTATAATTTGCACCCACCTTTAACGAAAGACTTGTTAAGGGTCACGCAACTTATCTAGAAAAGATTTAATGGAAGTTTGCGCCCATCTCTGTGAGATGGCTTAATTTCTCTGAAAAGGATTTAGTGGTCATTTGCGCCCATAGCTCAATTGGATAGAGCATCAGTCTTCGGAACTGAGTGTTGGGGGTTCGATTCCCTCTGGGCGCGTTTTTTCTTTCGATGGACACGTTTCAGGGTATAAAATAATTATTCAGCGCTTTTTCGATAATAAAATTTAAAATTTATATCATGCCGACAGATCAGAAACTTCAAAAAACACCGCTTTATCAAAAACACCTTTCCTTAAAAGCCAAAATGGTTGAATTTGGCGGATGGGAAATGCCTGTGCAATATGAAGGCATTTTAGCGGAATATCAACAGACAAGAACAAGGGCTTCGATTTTTGATACCTCGCATATGGGCGAATTTGTTTTACAAGGAGATTGTCTTAAAAACGGGCTTAATCGTTTGGTGACGATGGGGATTGTAGATATGCCGTTAAAGACGTGTCGATATGGATTTCTTTTGAATGAGCAAGGCGGCGTTATTGATGATTTAATTGTTTTTAGAGAAGAAAAAGAAAAATGGTTTATGGTTGTGAATGCCTCGACCATTGACAAAGATTTTCAGCATATGAAAAAACATTTAACGCCTCAAGCGGATTTTATCAATCTTTCCTCTTCAATAGGAAAGATTGATTTGCAAGGCCCCTTAGCGCGTGAAATTTTAAGTTCTTTGGTTGCAGATATAAAAAAATTAGATTATTATACATTTGACTTTTTTCATTTATTGGGGCATAACGTCCTTATTAGTCGTACCGGTTATACAGGTGAGTTAGGATATGAAATATATTATCCTGCGCAAGAAATAGGAAATGTTTGGGATGTCCTTTTGAAAAAAAATGAAGTGAAGCCGGCAGGATTAGGCGCTCGGGATGTCCTTCGATTAGAAGTTGGTTATAGTTTGTACGGTCACGAGCTTTCTGACGTAATTACGCCTTTAGACGCAGGATTAGATCGATTTATTGATTTTAATAAAGATTTTATCGGCCGGGATGTTCTTTTAAAACAAAAAGAAGAAGGATTAATAAAAAAGAGTATTGGGTTTGTTTCTGATAGCCGACGGGCTCCACGGGCAGGACAAATCCTCTTTGATGCGTCAGGGCAGAAAATAGGTTCTGTTACGAGTGGGAGTTTCAGCCCTCATTTAGAAAAAGGGATTGGATTAGGGCTTGTGTTATCCGTTATGAAAGAAAAAGGAGCTCCTGTTTTCTTCGGAACTGAAAATAGTAAAGAATCAGCAAAGATATCAGGAAAAATATTTTACAAAAACGGGACATTAAAAAATTAGAGGAGAAAGGTGATGGATATTCAAAATGATTTTTTCTATACGAAAGAACATGAATGGGTAAGCATTGAAGATAATATAGCTACAGTTGGTATTTCTGATTATGCGCAAGAGGCCTTAGGAGATATTACTTTTGTTGAACTTCCGCATGTTGAGGATGAAATAGAACAATTCGGACAGATTGCGTCTGTTGAATCTGTCAAAGCCGCGAGTGATATTTTTTCTCCTATTTCTGGAAAAATTATTGAAGTCAATACAGACCTGGAATCACAGCCGGGCCTGATTAATAAATCTCCCTATCATAAAGGATGGATAGCAAAAATTGAAGTCTCGGACTCGGAAGAACTTTCTAATTTGATGAACGCCGAGGAGTATGAAAATTTCTTAGAATCTGAAGGATAATTATTTTCTTTCCTTTGTTCTCTACATGAGAAGTAAAAGAGCGGAGTTATTGTTACCTTGATCCCTTATATTCCCCATACACACAATGATGTTGAAGAAATGCTTAAGGTGATTGGCGTTTCTTCCATTAATGATTTATTTGGCGATATCAAAACGCATCACGCCCCGCGATCGTTTCAATTACCGCAAGGAAAATCTGAATTTGAAGTGGTGGAATATTTAAAAAAGGTTGCGGCGAAGAACAGATCTAACTTGATTCCTTTTATTGGCGCGGGTTATTATGATCATTATATTCCTTCTGCGATAAGCGCCCTTGTTTCTCGTGGAGAATTTTATACAGCTTATACGCCTTATCAGCCAGAATGTTCTCAAGGAACTTTACAAGCGTTATATGAATTTCAAAGTTCTATTTGTACCTTAACCTCAATGGAGGCGGCTAATGCGTCTGTTTATGAAGGAGGTACAGCCCTTTATGAAGCGGCGATGATGGCGATACGCATCACCAAACGACCTAAAATTATTATGGATAGCGGCGTAAGTCCTATTTATCGTAAGATTATAAAATCATATACCAGTAATTTGAATTTTGAATTTCAAGAAACACCTGTGATACATGGAAAAGCAGACCGTGCCTCCATAGAAAGATTATGTGATAAAAAAACAGCGGCGATCATTGTTCAAAATCCGAATTTTTTTGGCGTTATGGATGATCATAGTGATATTGTCGAGAAAGCGCATAGTCAGGGGATTTTGGTCATCCAAAGCGTGTATCCTATTTCTTTAGGATTATTAAAAACGCCGGGAGAAATGGGCGTTGATATCGCGACTGGCGATGGCCAAAGTTTAGGATTATCTTTGAATTTTGGCGGTCCTTATTTCGGGTTTATGACAACGCGTAAAAAGTATATTCGTCAAATGCCAGGACGTATCGTCGGGCAGACGGTTGATGGTCAAGGCCGGCGTTGTTTTGTTAATACGCTTCAGGCACGCGAGCAACATATCCGTCGAGAAAAAGCCACATCGAATATTTGTACGAACGCGGCGTTGTGCGCCCTTCAAGGATTGATTTATCTTTCTTTGTTAGGAAAAGAAGGGATCAGAGAATTAGCCGAATTGAATTTTCATAAAGCTGAATTTATGCGGCGAGAACTTGAAAAAATCAAATGGGTTGTCGTGAAGCGGTCTTCGGCTACATTTAATGAATTTACTGTTTGTTTGCCGCAAAGTGCTTCTATAGTTGTTGAGCAAATGGTTGATAAAGGATTTGCCGCTGGATTTCCTTTAGGGCGTTACTATAAAGAAATGGAAAATTATCTTTTGATCTCTGTGACAGAAAAAAGGACTAAAGAAGAAATAATAAAATATGCGCAAGCATTAAATAATATTTTGAATGGTTAAATCATGGATCTTATTTTTGAAAAAAGCGTGACAGGTGTTCGGGGATATATGAATCCTCAATTAGATGTTGATATCTTTAGTGAATTTCCTCAAGAATATCAACGACAAAAGCCATCTTTTTTGCCAGAATTATCTGAGCTTGATGTCGTTCGTCATTTTATGCAATTATCGCAAAGGAATTTTGGCGTTGATACAACTTTTTATCCTTTGGGGTCTTGCACCATGAAATATAATCCTAAATTTACAGAACGTATTGCGCAGATGCCGTCTTTTACCGAGATGCATCCTTTGTTGCCACAGTTGAAAAAAGCGGATCAATTAGTTCAAGGGTCGCTTGAGGTCTTGTTTGAATTAGAAAAATGGCTTTGTGAAATTACGGGGATGGATGCGTATACGATGCAACCTTTAGCAGGCGCGCATGGAGAAATGACAGGCGTTATGATGATGGCCGCGTATCATAAGGCCAAAGGCAATAAGAAAAAATATATTATTGTCCCGGATTCTTCGCATGGAACAAATCCAGCCACAGCGGCGATTGTCGGCTATGAATTGATTTCCATTTCTTCTGATAAAGACGGGGTTATGGATCTGAAGGAACTTAAAAAGCATCTTAATTCTCAGATCGCGGGAATGATGCTAACGTGTCCTGATACGCACGGTGTTTTTAATGTTCATATTGATGAAATTGCTCATTTAGTTCATTCGATGGACGGGTTGATGTATTATGATGGAGCAAATCTCAATGCGATTCTCGGTCGATGTCGTCCAGGTGATTTAGGTTTTGATATTGTGCATGTGAATATTCATAAAACTTTTTCAACACCGCATGGCGGGGGAGGGCCAGGAGCTGGACCTGTTGGGGTAAAAAAGGATTTAATTCCTTTTTTGCCAGTCTCTCGCGTGATTAAAAAAGAAGATGGCAGCTATCGACTTAATTATGATTATCCAGATTCTATTGGTTATATTTCTTCTTTTTATGGCAATTTTGGAATTTTATTGCGAGCGTATGCGTATATTCTTCTTTTAGGGCAAGAAGGATTAAAACAAGTCAGTAATCACGCTGTTTTAAACGCGAATTATATGAAAAAACGTTTGGAAAAATATTTTAAGGTTGCTTTTGATCGGATTTGTATGCATGAATGTGTTTTTTCAGCTTCCCAACAAGCTGAACGTGGCGTTCACGCGATTGATATTGCTAAATATTTGATTGATCAAGGCGTTCATCCGCCGACGGTTTATTTTCCTCTTACGGTTAAAGAATCTATTATGATCGAGCCGACAGAAACAGAATCAAAATCGACGATGGATCGCTTCATTGATCTGATGATTAAGGCCGATGAATTAAGCCAGACGAATCCGGAAATGTTTCACGACTTGCCTAAAAATATGCCTATCAGCCGTCCAGATGAAGTAAAAGCGGCTATGGATATTGATACGAATTATTTTATGAAACAATCATAAAAATTTTTATGCTCTCAAAAGATTTATCTTTTTCAAATCCAGAAAAAAATATTTTATTAGATGAGGTCCTTTTTTATTTGGCGGAAAATGATAAATCAGATCCGATATTGCGTTTTTGGGAAATGACAGATCCATGTCTTGTGTTAGGAAGGGCTTCTAATGAAGAAGATGATTTGTTCTTGGATAATATTTTAGAAGACAATTTAAAAGTTTTGCGACGATGTTCCGGGGGAGGGACAGTTTATCAGGCCAAAGGATGTTTGAATTACGCGCTTATTCTTCCAAGAACATTCAATTCTCATTTGGCTTATTTAAAAGGTTCGTATGAATTTATTGTGGATTACATTATTAGAGCGTTAGGATCTTTAAATGTTCAAGCTGAATTTAGGCCTATTTCTGATATTGCTTTAAAAATAAATAATAAAAAGATTTCAGGTAACGCGCAAAAACGTGGCAGGCGTTTTATTTTGCATCACGGCACGATTTTGTATGGTTTAGATTTTAATCCCCTAGAGCGATATTTAAGAATTCCTAAAAATGTCCCTGAATATCGTCAGGGTCGGTCTCATCAGGATTTTGTAGCAAATGTTCCTGTTGGGATTAAAGAATTGAAAACCGCGATCAAAAATGTTTTTTGTGTTTCCGAAGAACAGAACACTTTAACATCCGCAGAAGAAAAAACGTTGCGGCATTTTTTAGAGAATAAAAGTCCTTTTGTTTCGTTTGAAAATTTTTTCCAGAGTCCTCATTATGCATAAGAAAATCTTTATTTATTTTGTTTTTTTTCTTTTTGGGGTTGTTTTTTTTGCGTTTGCGCAAGAAACCGTTATGGAGGGAGAGTCTTTGAGCTTTAAGGAGTCAGAAAAGGTTGTGGAAAGGCCACAAAAATCTTATTTTTTAGAAGATGCAGAGGTTTTTAAGAAAAAAGTTTATGAGTTGCTTGTTTCTCAGAAAGAAGTTTCGAATGAAATTGAAAAGAGATATGATGAAAACACGGATGGAAAATTACAGGAAAAGGAGCTTAAGGCTTTTTGGTTTGATATTGTTTTTGTTGTTGAAAGAAGATCCTGGGTTAATGTTAATTCGGAGTTTATAAGGATTTTCGATCTGGATAAAGATGGGCGTATTAATTTGCAAGAATCGTTTGAGATTAAAAAATTTCTTCGTTAAAATGATGTATGAAGGATTCAGGATGAGAGTTAAAAAAAAGAAGGTCTGTTTATTAGTTGTATTTTTTTTATTTTGCGGAGGTTTTCTGGAAATGTCTTTTGCTGATACTGAAAATAAAGATGATGTCCTTACGTCTTATGTGGATTTTTTGAAGAAAGTTTATGAAACAATGGATCAACATTATTATCAGCCGGTTTCTCGTGAATCCTTTGAGGAGTTTTTGAGTGATTTTTCCTCTAAAATATATGCTCAATTAAAAGAATTAAAAAAAACAGATGATTATGTCCGATGGCGAAGCGCAGATCTTTTAGTCAAAAAACTTAAGACGCAAGAAGATGTTTTTTCCGCCTTTTATCCTCCCAAACCAGCTCAAGAATTTAAACAAGAGGCATTATCGCAAAGGATTGACTTGGGGATTACGGGTCAATTGACAGCGACGGGATTTCAAATAACACAAGTAGAGCCGCGTTCGGATGCTTACGGCAAAGGTTTAAGGCCTCAAGACATTTTGCTTAAGATTGACGGAGCGGATGTCTTATCTTTATCTCAAGAGAAGATAGAAGATCTTTTAATCCCGAAAGAAGGGGCAACAGTAAGGCTGGATTTTTTATCGTCAGAAGATCAATTGGTCCGCGCTATTGATGCTATCAGTAAGGAATATTTCAAGCAGACGGTCTTTCCTTTTACGACAAAAATACCAGAGATTTACGGATTAGAGATCCGCAATTTTAATCGTATGACAGGTGAAGATATTTTTCGTTTTATGGAGCTTTTTAAACAGCGTGGTGAAATTAAAGGATTAATATTGGATTTGCGTAATAATCCTGGAGGGCCTCCGTTAGCGGCAAGAGAATTATCCTCTTTTTTCTTAAAAGGAGGTGAAGATTTTGCATATTTTCATAAGCGAGGAGAAGAAAAATCACTTTTAGATGTTCCTTTATTGCCACAGCAGTATCATTATGACGGGCCTATGGTTATTTTGGTTAATGAAAAAAGCGGTAGCTCCTCAGAATTATTTTCTGGTATTATGCAAAGGCGTGGACGGGCTTTTGTTATAGGGACTAATACCGCCGGACAAGTCATGCTTAAAAGCATGTTCCCTTTTGAGGATAATTCAATGGTGCTTTTGATTACGTCGCGGGGGTATCACCCTGATGGGATGCCGTTTAGTTTTAATGGTGTTGTTCCTAACAAGGCCTTAAATCCAGAAGAAATAAACAATATTATCGATTACGCGACTTTATATCTTGTTTATATAAATAATCAGAAAAATTCTTCATCCGAGTAATATATTTTTTATGGCTCAGAAAATTCTTATTATTGTTCCAGCTTATAATGAAGAAAGTAATATTGGTAAAACCATTGATGATATTATGGCCTCTGGCCAGACGGCCACAATTCTTGTTGTCAATGATTGTTCGAAGGACCAAACTGCTCAAAAAGTTTTAGAGAAATCTGTTATGTTGATTTCTTTGCCTTACAATTTGGGAATCGGCGGTGCAGTCCAGACAGGATTTCGTTATGCTGATGATAATCATTATGATGTGGCTGTTCAAATTGATGGCGATTATCAACATGATGCCGCCTATTTAAAAGATCTTCTGCGTCCTCTTTGCGACGATAAAGTTGATATGACAATTGGTAGCCGATTTTTACCGCCATTTTCTTCTTATCAATCATCATTTTTGCGACGATTTGGAATTACTTTTTTTGCGCGTTTAATTAGTTTTTTAATAAAAGAACACATAACAGACCCGACATCCGGGTATCGCGCGTTTAATAAAAAATTGATTAAAATTTTTGCGAAATATTACCCGCACGATTTTCCAGAACCTGAGGCAATTTTGATCGCAAAACGATACAAGGCGCGCATTAAAGAAATTCCTGTTCAAATGCGTGAACGTTTGGGGGGGCAAAGTTCCATTCGATATTTAAAAACTTTTTATTATATGGTTAAAGTTACTTTAGCTATTGTTTTGGATAAATTAAAAGAGAGAAAGGAATTATAAATATGTCTGTCAAAATTTTAGCTTTGGGCTTTGGTCTTGTTATTTTATTTTCTGTCCTGGAATTAATTCGGAAGGAGAAACTAACTTTTAAATATGCCTTAGGATGGCTCGTGATTGGTATCGTAGCCATTTTTTCCTCTATTTTTGAAACTGTTATTTTTAAAACCGCTTCTTTTTTGGGATTTAAGCTTCCCAGTAATTTTATTTTCTTTTCTTTGTTGAGTGTTTTTATTCTCTTTAGTCTTTTATTAACTGTTTTTTTATGCCAGCAGAATAATCGCAATGATCTTATGGCCCAAAAAATAGGAATTTTAGAATTAGAAATTGAGAAGTTGAAAAGAAAGATAAACAAAGAGTAGTATGGAACAAAAAAAATTACCTCAATCGCATCATTGGAATTATTTTTGGAGTTCGGATAAGACTAAGTCTTTTATTCAAGAAAGCTGGTCCAAACGAAGGATCATGCGTGTTTTATCTTATTATATTAAAGAAGGTCAAAATGTTTTAGATGCTGGGTGTGGTAGTGGTTTTTTTTCCAAATATTTTTGCGATCAACGGATGAATGTCTTTTCATTGGATTATTCACAAGAGGCTTTAGCCCTAACAAAGGCAAGAACATCTTCCCGTGTAACAATTTTAGAAAAAGATTTGTTAAGTGAGGATTTTTCGAAAAGTATCGGGAAAAAGTTTGATATTATTTTTTCAGATGGATTATTGGAGCATTTCACCAAAGACCAACAAGATGTAATTCTAAAGAATTTGAAAAATATTTTGTCCGAGAAAGGATTGCTTATAACGTTTATCCCTAATCGATGGTCGCTGTGGCAGTTGCTTCGTCCTTTTTTCATGCCTGGCATTGAAGAAAGGCCAATGACGATAAAACAATTAGTTGATTTGAATGTCCGTCATGGATTGACCGTGAAACAGCAAGGAGGTATCAATGTTTTTCCTTTTCGATTTTCTCCGGATAAAATTTTAGGAAGATATTTAGGAATGCTTCTTTTCACGATTGCAGAAAAAAAATGAACGTCACGCCCATTACCATTATAATTCCTGTTTTTAATTCTGAAAAAACAATTGCTAAAACATTAGAAGCTGTTTTGAACCAATCTTATCCGAATGTTGAGATTATTGTGGTTGATGATGGCTCCACAGATTCGACGGCAAAGATTATTGAGATGTTTATAGAGATTAGCAGAGCCGATAATAAAAAAGTTATTTCCGTTTATCAAAATAATGCGGGGCCTGCTTCGGCTCGCAATCGCGGTGCAAAAGAGGCCAACACGGAAATTATTTTTTTCACGGACTCCGATTGTGTTCCTCATCAAAATTGGATTGAGCAGTCTTTAGATGCTTTTAAAGATAAAAGTGTTGCTGTTGTCGCTGGAAGCTATGGCATTGCAAATGCAGAATTTCTTTTGGCGCGATGTGTTTATCAGGAAATCCTTTATCGGCATAAGTATTTAATGCCGCAATATCCTAAGTCCTTCGGTAGTTATAACTTTGGGATTAGAAAGAAGATTTTTGAAGAAGTCGGCGGGTTCAATCAAAATTATCGTTATGCCAGCGGTGAAGATAATGACCTAAGTTATAAAATTTTAAAAGCAGGTTATAAAATTTATTTTGAAAAAAAATCATTGGTGGACCATTATCATCCGACGCAGTTAAAAAAATATTTAAAGGAGCAGTTTCGTCATGGTTTTTGGCGTTTTAAAATGTATCAGGACCATCCTGCCATGATAAAGGGCGATGATTACACTTTTGGGAAAGATATTATTGAAATTCCTTGGGCAGGATTTATCCTAATGTCTTTGTTTTTAAGTCTTTTTGGCTTTATTCCAATTGAGATATTTTTGTGGCTATCAATTTTTCTTTTGATGATGGAGATTTATTACGCTATTTTTATGGCCCAAGAGAATCAAGAGAGGTTTTATTTAGGGTTTGTTATGTTTTTAAGGTCTTTTGCCAGAATGTTAGGTTTTGTAAAAGGCGGATTATATTATTTAAATAATATTATAATAAATATTTGATTGAAAATTTTAATATGTTAGAATGCTTTTGTCTTAATTTTTTTTAATTTTTTTCACAACTTTGTTAAGGTTTTTATGCTTGACGATCGTAGAATCAAAAGCATTTCCCCTGGAAAAAGTTTAGGATATTATTCTGTTCTTGGCCTTGAAAAAGAACCTTTCGCGACAAGTCCTGACCCAGAATTCTTTTATCATACTCGAGAGCACGATCTTGCATTAACGAATCTTTTGATAGAGCTTCGTTTGCGGCGAGGTCTGTCTGTGATTTTTGGAGATGTCGGCACAGGTAAGACGACTCTTTCTCGAAAACTTTTACATGAGCTCAATAAGCGTGGCGATATGATTTTTCATATGATTCTTGATCCTTCATTTACCGGACAAGATCAATTTTTGATTTCTTTGGTCCGCAATTTTAATATTAACTTGCCCAAAGATTGCGATATGCAACATTTGGATATTTTAGAATTACGCGATACTATTGAAAATTTTTTGCTTGAGAAAACATTAAAGGAAAATCGAACGATTATTCTTTTAATTGATGAAGCCCAGAAATTAGATTTAACAACTCTTGAGACTTTAAGGATTCTTTTGAACTTTGAGACTAATGATCAGAAATTGATTCAGCTTGTTCTTTTAGGGCAGCTCGAATTGTATTCTAAAGTGGTTCATATGAATAATTTTATTGACCGGATTAGTTTTAAATTTACGTTGAATCCATTGGATGTTAAGGAAACGGGAGACCTGATACGTTTTCGTATTAAGAAAGCCGGGTATAAATTGGAAAGAGAATTATTTTCGCAAGATGCGATTAGCGAAATTTATAATTACACAAAAGGATATCCCAGAAAAATAAATATGCTTTGTTATAAATGTTTAAAGGAAATTATTTTGCAAAATTGTTTCATGGTTGATCAAAAAATTGTGCAAGAAGTTCTTTTAAAAGAACAACAATGGTTAGCCGCGGCTCAAAGCTCGACGGAAAATAATTTCAATATTAAGGAGATAAAATTAGCACAAAATAATTAAATTTTATCTTGAATGGTTATAACCTTATTATAAGATTATATTATATGGTAGCCCAAAATAAAGAAACAGCGGAACAAAAACTTCTTAAAATGATAGAAATATCTTCTGATAAAGCTAACGTGGCAGGATTAAAGTCGGGACAAGCATCCGTTTTTAATTTCAATGCCACTTCTTTTTTGAAAGTTTCCAATAAATTTTTGATCTTAGCCGTTATTGTTACCGGGGTTGTTTTTTTAAATGAGGTGCGATCTGGCGCAGATTTTTCAGAAAAAAATTTTTATGTTTCTGAAGCTCAAGGATCTTCCCAGAGCGGAGCGGGAGCGGTTCGACAAAATATTGTTGTTCCAGAAATTTCTTTTTATTTGGCCGCTATGAAAGATCGTAATATTTTTACTGCGTTCGAAAAAGGGCATATCAAGCAGGTTGTTGATGCTTCTGCACAAAGTCGCCGTATTGCTCAAAAAACAAAAGGATTTCGATTGGTTGGTGTTTCATGGTTGGATAATGTAGAGACCGCATCAGTTATGTTAGAAAATGTTGAACAGAAAAAAACTTACTTTTTGCAAAAGGGCGAAAAAGTAGGAGATATAATTGTAAAAACCATTTATGCCGACAGTGTTGCATTAGGCTATGAAAATGAGGAGATAATAATTGGCTATGATAAAACACAAAAGTAATCCTAAAAGAAGAATGTTATTCTTCAGCGTTTTTGTTCTCGCCATTTTTTGTTTGATGATATCCATTACAAATGTTTTCGCGCAAGCGCCTAAACCGATTGTTATTCCTTCAGAAGAAGAGCCTTTATTAGATCGCCTTGATAGAACGATTTCTTTGGACGTGAGAGATATGAATATTGTTGATATTGTTAAATTTCTTGCGCTTAAAGGTGATTTTAATGTTGTCATTAGTCCGTCAGTTGATGGTCGCGCAACCGTTCTTTTAAAACAAGTTTCTATTAAAGATGCTTTAGACATTGTTATTATTGCTAATAAATTAGCATATAAAATTGAAAAAAATATTGTTCAGATTATGACATCCGGAGAATTCGAGACATTGTTTGGCCGCAGTTTTGGCGATAAAAGAGAAGTCTCAATCGTTCATTTAAATTATTCCAAACCATCTTATGTTTTAGCGGCTTTAGATAGCATTAGAAGCAATATTGGGAAAATTATTATTGATGAGGATACCGGATCTGTTGTGATTATTGATACTCCAGAAGCTATTGCCCAGATGAAAGTATCGATTGAAAAAATGGAAAAGCCATTAGAAACTTTTGTTTATTCTTTGCAATATGCGCGCGCTGATGTCGTTGCTGAAAAATTAAAATCTCGTATAGATGCTAAAGCGGTTGGCGCGATTACGTCCGATGAACGTTCTAATAAATTGATCGTCCGTGTTTTTCCTGGACGGCTTAAAGAAATTAAGGATTTGATTAAAGATTTAGATACTCCAACGAAAGAAGTTCTTGTTACGGCAAGAATTTTGCAAGTGGTTCTTAAACCTAAATATGATATGGGTATTGATTGGCAATTAGATTTTCGTAAAAGTTCAGATGACCAAATTAAGAAATTGAGCTTTCAAAATACTTATTTAAACAAAGATAATATGACTACCAATGATAAATTATATTCTCAATTTGGCCAAATTGCTTTTGGTGATTTCTCCCAAGATACTTTTGAATTTGCCATTCGTTCATTGGAGCAGGTGAGCGATGCAAAAATTCTTTCCAATCCGCAAATTCTTGTTACGAATAATCAAGAAGCCAGGATTCATGTGGGGGATACTGTTCCTTATATTATATCAACAACTTCTGGAACCGGGGATAATGCGATTACCAGTGAGGATGTTCGTTTTGTTGATGTTGGTTTAAAACTTAATGTTACTCCTAATATTAATGATGACGGTTATGTAACGATGCGTTTAAGACCAGAAATTTCAACAGTTGTTGGTTCTATTCAATCTCGCGCATCAAGCGGTATTCCTCAAGTGAATAAAACAGAAGTTGAAACAACTGTTATGGTTAAAGATGGAAATACAATTGTTATGGGCGGGCTTAAGAAAGATAATAAATCCCATTCGAAAAAAGGATTTCCTGTCTTAATGAATCTTCCTGTAGTAGGTCCTTTATTTGGACGTACGAGCGATGATTTTGAACAAACAGAAATCGTGATTCTTATTACTCCACATATCGTGACAGGAAATAATAAAGATTTTAATAAAATTAAAGGACAAATTAAACCTTATAAGGAATATACGACTAAATAATCACACGTAACAACTCTTATCGAAAGAGGTTATGCCTATGTATAAGCAATATCTAAAAAATATTTTTATGGTTGCGGGTTTTTCTTTTGTCTTCCTTCTGTGTGGCGTATTTTTTACGTCTCATGTTGATGCGCAGACTAAGGTAGATGAAATCAATAACAGTTTAAAAAATGTTATTGAAGAAAATCAATCATTATCCGCAAAGAATCAAGATTTGCAAAAAGAATTAGAGCAATTAAAGAAAGAACAAACAGAATATAATCAATTAAAAAAGGATCGAGACGATCTTTCTGATTCTGCTAAAAGATATCGAGAAACAAATGAAAGATATTCAAAGCAGATTAAAAAGTTAGAAACAGATTTAGAAGATCTCGGAATCGCGAAAAGACGCAATGATCGTAAGATTCAGGAATTAGAATCTGAGCTTCTATTATATAGAGAAGAGACTTTGAAAAAAAATATCCAAAACCAATCGGCTTCATTAGAAACAACAGAAGATGTTCAATCGAGAGAGCGAAAGACTTTGGATCTTTTATCAAAAATTGATGCTTTTACAGAGAGAGATGAATCTTTAAGAAAAGATTCTGCTAAAGCGCACTATAATATGGGGAATATTTATTATCATAAAGGCGAATATGAAATTGCCGCACGTGAATATTATCAAGCAGTAACATTAATGCCGGATGATCCGGATTCTCATTATAATTTAGCTTTTGTAAGCGGTGAACATTTGAAGGATTTTCGCACGGCATTAAAACATTATAAAATGTATCTTTATTTAAAGCCGAATGCTGAAGATGTTGATTTTGTAAAAGAAAAAATTATTGCGGCTCAATTAGTTTTAAGAAACGCGGTGGATTCTCCTTTAGAAACAATCGATAAATGATAGTGTTTCGTAAAGGGGAATTTTAGAATAAAAATTCCTAAAATCTGGCAGAGATTTTAGATAAGTTTTTCGGTTGGCGTTATAAAAAATCAATTAAGTGTTTTTGGTAAATTCGTTGAATTTATCCGTGTGTTATATCGTATGTATTTGTCATAATATATAATAAATGAGAATCCTCTCCATACGACAAGCCGAGTCAAAAGATATGAGTAAAATGAAAAGAATCTTTCCTGTTATCTTGTTAGTGATGTCGTTATTAGTTGCTTTTTTTGTTTGTGATGTTCATGCGAATAATCTCGTTATTTCTAATGTGCGATTAGAAGACAGAAATCCATCCTCGAAGACCGTCGTCGTAAAATTTAATATTTCTTGGGAAAATTCTTGGAAGACAAAAATTAATCATGACGCGATATGGTTAACAGTCCGCTTATATAATCCTGCCCAAACGCCAACCGAAAAGAAACTCTGCCAAGTTTCCTCAAGCGGACTTAATCCTAATGGAATGTCCGTTGGCTCAGCCTCTTCTTTAGAGGTCTTTGTGCCATCGGACAAGAACGGGGTGTTTTTAAGACCATCTACATTTGGTTTTAATAACACCATCTCGTCTCAAAATGTCGCGTTAACTGTTAAGTATGATAGTTGTGGCTTTACAGATACGGCTATGGTTAATGCAAGTGTTTTTGGTTTAGAAATGGTTTTTATTCCTGAGGGGGCTTTTTATGCCGGTGATTATAATACCAGTAATGCTTCTTTAAACCGTGGATCTTCAGACCCTAATCCTTGGCCTATTTTAAGTGAATCAGTAATTGCGGTTACAAATTTAGCGACAAATGGATATCGTTATGTTTCTGCTGGTAATCCGGGCGAGGATGCAACAGGAACAGCATTTACCATTTCTGCGAGTTATCCTAAAGGATATAAAAGTTTTTATGCCATGAAATATGAAATTACCGAAGGTCAATGGGTGGAATTTTTTAATTCTTTACCGACCTTAGCTCGTCCAAATCGCGATTTGACAGATAATTTACATAAAAGCACAGATACGGTTTCTTATCGTAATACAATTAGCTGTTCAGGGGCGTTATTATCCTGTTCTACAAATCGTCCGTCTAGAGCACTAAGTTATATTTCATGGATGGATTTAGCCGCATTTTTAGATTGGGCCGCGTTAAGGCCAATGACAGAGCTGGAATATGAAAAAATAGCGCGAGGTCCTGTTTTACCTGTTCTCGGAGAATTTGCTTGGGGAACAAATAATATCACGACAGCGACAACGATTTCTAATGGTGATGAAAACGGAGCGGAAGTAATCGTTAATGAATTGGCAAATGCTCATTATGGAAATAGTAGTTTGTCAGGAGGAGATACGGCCAATGGTAATGATTATAAGAAAGGGCCATTACGAGTTGGTATTTTTGCAACGACAGATTCAACGCGTGAAAAGGCAGGTGCCGGATATTATGGCGTTATGGAATTATCCGGAAATTTAAAAGAACAAATTGTAACAATCGGTAATGCCTCGGGAAGAAATTTTGCTGGTTCTCATGGCAATGGACAATTGACAATTGTTCCTGGTTATGAAGGAAATGCTGATAACTCCGATTGGCCTGGAATAGACGGTGTTGTTTCTCGGGGAGTAACATCGGCAACAGGTTCAGGTTTTAAAGGTGGCTCTTGGGAAGATGCAGCATCTCGATTAAGAATATCAGATAGGAGTGAGGCGGCAAAAATTTCCACACAATCGTTTAATAATGTAGGTGGTCGTGGAGTGAGAACTTATGATGGCAATTAATAAAAAGAATATTTTATTTTTGAGTGTGGTGGTAGCGGTTTCTTTATTTTCTTCTTTGTCATTCGCTAATAATTTAAAAATTGAAAAATTCGGTGTTGCCAGTACAGATACTACGGCTAAGAGAATAACTTTTTCGGCTGATGTTTCTTGGGAAAATAGCTGGAGGACAACAACAAATTTTGACGCAGTTTGGGTATTTTTAAAATATTCCACGGATGGGGGAACCACATGGTCGCATGCGAGTATGTCTGCCAGTGGAACGAATCCTGTTGGATTTTCTGTTCCATCAGGATTTCAGGTGGTTGTTCCTTCTGACGAAAAAGGATTTTTCTTGCAACGTTCTTCTTTAGGGTCTGGAAACGTTTTTTGTCAAAATTTTCAATTCTCTTGGGATTATGGCCAAGATGGATTATCCGATGCTATAGCCTTAGCCGCGAATACCGTTAATCAAGTTTTTGGCATTGAAATGGTTTATATTCCGACTGGTTCTTTTTACGCTGGCGATGGCAATAGCGCATCTCCATATCGTTTTAAACAGGGAAGCGATGATGAAGAGCCATGGTACATTCAAAGTGAAAATGCTTTTTCAACAACGAATACAGCCATGGATGGATTTTATTATCAAAGTTCAGGCGCAACGGGCGAAAATATGACAGGATCAGTTTTCCTTATTCCAACGTCATTTCCTAAAGGTTATCGAGCTTTTTATCAAATGAAATATGAATTAACCGAAGGACAATGGGTATCTTTTTTTAATACTTTAACACCGGCTCAAAGGATTAATAGAGATATCACAAGTGCTAATTTAGGCGGAAAAAATTCTCAAGGAGTTATTAATCGTAACACGATTTCTTGGGATTCTGTAACGCCGTATGCGCCTGCAGTGACATTGCGCCCGGATAGGCCTGTCACTTATATTTCGTGGCCAGATCTTTTAGCTTATGCGGATTGGGCCGGGCTTCGTCCTATGACAGAATTGGAATATGAAAAATCTGCTCGTGGATCTGATGTGGTTGCAGTAGCTAATGAATTGGCTTGGGGAAATACAACAGTAACAAATCCTGAAACGAACAGTATTTATCCTAATGCCGATGAAAACGGAACAGAGTCTATTTTAAATGGGAATGTGAATATTTCTCGCAATAGTTTAGGATGGGTTTCTGGTGATGGTCGGGCGGGTGGAATTGCGGAAAATCAAAAAGGGCCGCTACGTGTTGGTATTTTTGCGGAAAGTTCTACAAATAGAACAACAAGCGGCGCGGGTTATTACGGGACAATGGAATTATCCGGTAATTTAAGCGAGATGGTTGTTTCTTTAGGAAAATCGCAAGGCCGACAATTTTTAGGGACGCATGGTGATGGTCAATTATCGAATGTTTCAAATTATGAAGGTTATGCGACAAATCTTGATTGGCCAGGGATTAATCAAACAGATTCTGCTCGAGGCGTAACGGGAACTTCAGGAAGCGGTTATCGCGGTGGAGATGTTTTATCGTCGGATATTAGGTATTTTCAGACATCTTCTCGTTTTTTTGCCTCCAAAGATGCTGATAGTGAGAATTTTTATCAAAGATATGATGTTTCATTTGGGGTTTTAGCTGGCGGGCGTTTGGTGCGGACTGCTCCATAAAAAAAGTTATGAAATAAGTGGAATTATATTTTTATTATGTAGGGAAAAAGAGATAAGTGAAATTACCTAAACGTTATTCCAAAATCAGAGAGTTTTTAGAAAAAGGCATACGATTATCGCTTGTCTTCCTCTTTATATTAGGTCAAACGCCTATTAGGGCTTTTGCGCAATATTCTGGAGGAAGCGGAAGCGGTGCGACATCTTCTTCTTTAGCTGGCGGTGTTTATACAGGCGGACCGGAACAAGGGGCTGTTACTTCCACATCTTCTTCAGGGTCTTTATCTCATGGGGCCGCCGTTAAGCTTGTTTTTACAGCCAGTCCTTCCACAACAGCGCATTACGATAAATTTAGCAGACAGCCGGTTATTGAAATTCGCGATGTCAACAACAATCGGGTCTCAACGGATCATTCGACACAAGTTACTTTAAGTATTTTAAATAATCCAGGAGCAGGAACTTTACAAGGAACTACAACAGTTCGTGCTGTTAATGGTGTGGTTACTTTTACCGATTTAAGAGTTACTAAGGCAGGGGCAGGATACACTCTTTTAGCCACCGCTTCTGGATTAACATCTGCGACATCTAATCCTTTTGATATTTTGCCTGGAACCGGACCGAAAGCTATGGCGATTTGGGATAATACAGCGAATAGTGGGGATGGCGGATATACCATTTATTGTTGGCTTCAATCTAATGAAAATAAAGTTGATATTAGCGAGAGTGATACATGCGAGGTTGTGATTTATAGTTCTAATCGGACGCCAATAGAAAGATTTTCAAGCATTGATTCCCCTTCTA
>JAKQLT010000145.1 GCA_029567025.1 Candidatus Omnitrophota bacterium
CTTAAAATGGTTTTTAAAAGTCAATGGCGATTTTGTTAACAGATATGGCTCAAAGCAGGGACATGTATCTCAAGTTCCTTCACTGGGCGATGTATTTATAAGATCAAACAGAGATATACAACCTTTTTGGGAAGGAAAAAATTTAGACTATGAATTTATTGAAGACGGCGAAGTTGAAGATGGTGAAATTGAAGACGTCATAGAAGGCGAAGAAGTTGAAATATCCCAATTTTTAAAACAATTTGACGAAACAGATCTTCAAATTAGAAAAGTTTTAAATACTGTACATAATTATCTTAATAGCAATAGCGTCAAACCGTTGCTTGAATTAATGAAAGAACATGGAATTTCTAAGTTGAAGCACGGTTACAAGTGGTATTTGCTCTCAAATGGCATGTTTGTTAACAGATTCGGAGGATATAATAATGAAACAGATTACAGAAAGGTGAGACCGATTGGCGACGTTTTTTTGCACACTAACAATGACATTAATCCGTTTAGAAGATAAAACCGCCGTTCATCGTATGTAATTAACTATAAATTAGAAGTTTTGGAGGTTTTTAATGAATGATTTTAATGAGCTGATTAATGATAGAAAAATATATCTTGACGCTCTAAAAAGACCTAACAATAATTTCAATTTTGAAGAAATATTTTCCGGATTATACGACGATCCTTCTCATTTTATTTATGAATTAATTCAAAATGCGGAAGATCAAAAAGCTAAATCGGTCAGTTTTATTTTGTTTGATGACCGGCTTGAATTTTTTCATGACGGTGTTAGTTTTTTGTTTAAAGACGTCGCTTCGATTACCAGCATCGGTAACAGCACGAAAAAAGATGACGTCAATAAAATCGGCAAATTTGGAATTGGTTTTAAGTCGGTATATGCTATAACAAATTCTCCAGAAATTTATTCCAAAACCTACAGTTTTAATATAAAAAATTTAGTTTTGCCTGAACTTATCGAAACTCAATACAATTCGGAGATTACAAAATTTGTTTTCAAATTCGAGCATAAAAAAAGATCAAAAGACGAAATATATGATTTAATTAAAAAGAAATTGATTGAAATCGACGTAAGGACAATCCTTTTTTTAAATTATATTCAAAAACTTGAATGGCGGATCAATCAAAGTTCCGCAGGTATAATCGAAAAGAAGGTAAATATTATCGATGACCAGTCCAGCATCGTTATAGTTTCGGATATTACAAAAAAAATTGGCGAAAAATGGCTTGTTTTTAAGAGAAAAGTAAATAGTGAAGAAAATAATGAACTTGACTTGAAAGTTGAAATTGCTTATAAAATTGAATTCGATGATAAAACAAAAACGGAAACTATAAGAGAAATTAGTGATTCAAAGCTTGTAGTTTATTTTCCCACTAACATAGATACGCGTTTAAAATTTCTAGTGCAAGGCCCCTATAAAACAACTCCAGCCAGAGACAATGTGCCGCCTGCCGATGTTTGGAATTTAAAATTAAACAGTGAAATATCAACATTGATATCCGATAGCATCTTATCAATCAAAAAACTTGGTTTTTTAAATCCGGATTTTTTAAATATTTTGCCTATCAACGAATCTGATTTTCCTATAAAAAGTAGATTTAGAAGCGCGTATGAAAAAGTTTTTGAAAAACTTATGTCAGAAGAACAGTTGATTCCAAACGATGACGAGGGATATGTCGAATATAAAAACGCATATTACGCTGAAAACTCAAGATTATTAAATTTATTATCTCAAAACAATAATTTAAATATACTAACTAAAAATATAAATGCCAGGATGATCCATCCGGATATTTTTAAATATAGAGATTTGGCTTTATATTTTAGGCAAAAACTGCGAGTAAACAATATAGATGGCAATAAATTCGCCGATCTTTTCGATATGGATTTTATATTAAAACAATCCGACGAATGGGTTATTGACTTTTATTTTTATCTTTCTAAAAGCATTTCTTTATGGCAGAAAAAGTCCGCCGCTTGCGCGTCTGATGGCTTGTTAAGGCATAAACCATTTATCCGGCTTGAAAATGATTCCCATATTAAACCTTTTGATGAAAATGAACGGCCTCAAGTGTTTTTATTTGATGAAAACAATACATATTTTTCGATGGTTAAAAGGCGAATATCAGAAAGTGATTTAACGAAAGATTTCTTTAGTCTTATCGGAATTAAAAAGCCTGATGAAATCGATGAAGTAATTAAATTTATTTTGCCTTTATACAATTCAGATGTCTTGCCGTCCGTTGACCAAAACATATGCCATATAAAGAAAATAATTGAAATTTTTCGAAAAGATATTACTAATAAACAACTTTTAATTCAAAAACTTAAAGAAACCAGGATCTTTCTCGGCTTGAATAAATTATCCGGAAAATTGTCTTATTTTATGCCTGATGAATTGTTTTTGCCTTTGAAGTATTCTGGTAACGATATGTTAGAAGAGTTCTTTGAAGGAAATCCGGACATTTGCTTTTTATCTGAAGAATATGAGGACATTTTTAAAAGCAATGACATTGATTTATTAAATAAACTTGGATTTAAAACAAATCCGGTCGATAAAAAATCGATATTTAAAGAGCCTGTTATTATAGGTATTGATAATTTGTTAGATAACATTTCAATCTCTAAGTCCTGCGTTTTATGGAGATTTATAATCGATGCTTTTAAGCGAAACATAAATCCGTTTTATTACTCAACGGCAAAAAATCCAAAAGAAGAAACTGAAATTTTAAAAATTTTAAAATCAAAACCATGGCTCCCAAATAAAAAAGACATTAAATTTTATCCTCCCTTATCGATGCTTATTTCAGATCTTCCTGATGACTTCGATACGGAAAGCGCCGAGGCAAAAAAGGTTATTAAAGAATTAAGTTTTATGCAGGATTCATTGCTTGAAGCAATCAATAAAATAAGCGACGACAAATGCAGAGACAAGCTTAAAATAGCTTTGGAACTTGATATCGAAGATTTGAACGAAGCTCTCAGAAGAAAAAGGGGAAAAACTGAAATTCAGATCGATGAAAGTACGTCTAAAGTAGGGGAAATTAATGAAAAGAGTACAAAAAAAAGGCCTTCGTCTGTTGACCAAACTGAAAAATTCAATAACGAAATTTGGGTGCCGGAATGCAGCAAAATCGATGATGTTAAAGTAACCAGAGCCACATCTAGCGATACAAAATGTTCTGATGATTTTCAATATGAATGTGATAATGAAGAAACCGCAACTACGGGCGTAAAAAAAAGAAAAATGAGCAACCCTGAGTCATTGAAAAATATTGGGTTCAGAGGAGAATTAACTGTAATTAAGTTTTTAAAAGAAGTATATTATAAAGAATTATACCCGTCCGCAACCTGGAAAACTTGCGATGGCGAAAATATTTTCGCGCTGATTGACGACGGAAAAGAAATATTAAAATTAGAATTGGTCAACAGCTCAAAAGTTAATGCCATTGGAAGAGACATCGACGTTACAGAAAACGGAATTCGTAAGTATTTTGAAGTTAAAACGGATAATTGGGTAATGCCGAGCAGGGCGCAGTGGAAGAAAGCAAAAGAATTGAAGGAAAATTATTACATTTGCAAAGTTTATAACGTCGGCAAGTCGGAATCGCAGGTAGAAATAATTCAAAATCCTTACGAAGCCTGGAGGAATATATTGGATAATCCTTATAAGGATTGGGAAAACGGAAATTATAGAGTATTACCGAGAATAAATTATGATTGACCTTAATGAAATACAGGAGTCGGTTAAATCTGAAATTACCCGTCTCGATGAGCCGCGTAACCGCGCCCGCTATTTTATGTATGGAAAGGCTGGTGAAAGCGATTCAGACGGGTCTTATTCAGTTGTTTTTCGTAACGCGCCCGAAAGGGTTTTAAGAGACATTAAATACGTTTATGAGCCGTTGTTCAGGGTCGGCGATCTATTCGTTAACGGAAAGTTCGAAAAAGTTTCAAACGGGGTTAAAGTAACATTTGAAAAAGCGGTTTTAAGATCGAGCGGGATAGATAATTTTAATCTGCGACAAATTACAGATTTTGGAATCGATTATATTATGGACGGCAGAAGATTAACCGCCGATCTTTTGAATTTTTTGACGATTAATTCGACAAACCCAAACGAGATAGTATCGTCACTACTCGATAAATCGGTTTTATCTGATCATAAGGAAGTCGTCGCTGCATTTGCCGCCGATAAACTTAACGAATCTCAAATAAAGGCCGTCAAAAAAGCATTATCGCAAAATATCACATTCGTATGGGGGCCGCCTGGAACCGGAAAAACCAAAACTATGGGCGCTCTCGCATCTCATCTTATAAAAAACGGTAAGCGGGTTTTGCTGACCGCTTTATCAAATAAGGCACTGGACCAGCTCCTCATATCTACACTGGAATCAGCCTCGCCGCTCAACAAATTCAATATTACGGTCGCAAGAACGGGCAGCGTTGATAATATGCATGATTCGGTAAAGATTTTTAGCCGAGACATATATCAGAACAGGCAATATAGGATCAAGCGAAACGCTTTTACATGGAACGAGCATGTGAGCCTTTGTACCTGCGTAGCCACTAACTTTGCGTCGCTTGCCTCGCCTAAAACCGCTGATCCGGGTCCGGTTGATTTCGTTATTGCAGACGAAATGTCCATGGCCAGCATACCGGCAATCATCGCGGCTTGTTATTACGCCAAAAAAGGCGTGGTTCTGGGTGGAGATCCCATGCAGCTTCCTCCTATATTCCCGGATGACGCCGACAAGCCGAATGCCTGGTTTAGCCGGAATATTTTTGATATGGCAAAGGTTGAACGGCACGACGAAAGAACAGCATTTCTCGATACGCAGTACAGGATGCAGGAGCCGATTGGAAATCTTGTAAGCGATCTATTTTACGAAGGCGAGTTAAAGACGGGCACGGCAAAAAAAGACATTAAAGGAACTTTCAAAAGCAATATAGTGTTTATAAATTGTAAGGGAAAAATTGAAAACATAAACGGCGCCGTTATAAATGGAACGGAAGAAAGAAGATTCAATGAAAAGCATGCCGAAGCGATTGCCGGAATAACAATTAAACTTGTAAACAATAAGGAATTTAAATCTGAAGAAATTGGCATTATCGCACCTTATAACGCCCAGATAGTCAAAATTAAAGAGGTTCTCGCAAAGTCCACTGAACTCATTAAAATCAATCCAGAGTATTTTGAACAAGTACAGGTATCGACGATTCATTCATTTCAGGGCCAGGAAAAAAGCGTCATTATTATGAATATCTGCGACGACGAAGTTAAACCGACAAGACTTACTGCAAGAAAAGAGTTAATCAATGTTGCACTTTCGCGTGCTAAAGAATTACTGATAATTGTTGGAAACCGAGATTATCTTTTGAACCAGAATTACTTCTCGAAAGATGAAACGGAAATATTTAAGAAGATTATTGAGAGTTCTGAAGTTATAAACTCTGAAAAATTATAACTGCTGATTGAATAATCATGTTTTTCAACGTTTTGAAAATAGGAGTATAATATTGTTTGATGATGAAGTTACTTGTCCGGAATGTGGTTATTATGGTTATATAACTGATGACGGTGAATGTCCTATATGTGGTTGTGATATTGAAGAAACCGAAGGAGAAATTAGAAATAAAGAAGAAAGAGAAAAAGAAAAGGAAGAAAAAGAATACTTAAAAGAAAAGGAAATTGATGAAGAAGAAATAGAAAATTTAACTGAAGAGGAAATAGATCGTGATGTCGAAGAACAAATTATACATGAATCAGGAGATTATGAAATCGATCTAGATGATCTTATGGATGATGACGAAGAAATATGTCTCAGAAAAGAAGAGGAGATTGAATATGAAATAAGTGCTGATGAAGAAAGAGATTACTTAGAATATACAAGGAGGCTCAAAGAAATAACTGAAGAGGAGGAATTTGAAGAAAATAACGGATATTATGATCGGTATGAAGGCGAACGAAGATTTGAACAAGAAGACGAAGAAGATGATATATAAAAGTCCTGATTTTAAATGATTAGATTTTATTACCTATAGCGCTATTTATCCTCGCGAGCGCTTCGTACTGCCAGTCCTGCTTGTGTATGACCCTGAACAGAGCTTGTTCTGGATATTTCAGTTTTGACTCGTATGATGAGTTGTAAAATTTTCTGATCAGCAGGTCGGCGAATTCGGCTTTATAAACGTAACAGGCGTTGCCGATGTTGGCGAATTCGAGGATCGCGATGTTTTCGATATACATTAGAATGGCGTTTATCTGGCTGAATTTATAGGCGTTCGTGAAGCGCTGGCCGTAGTTCTTTTGCCAGAAGTTGAACCGGACGTTGTCTTTGTCGAGCTTGTCGAAAAATTTTCTTATCTCGGCGATGCTGTATCTGTTCTGCAGTTTTTTCAGAACCGGTCCCGTGACGAAATTCCAGTTGTCCATGTTGGAAGGCGTTCCGAGCAGGTGGAAAAAATAATTCAATATCAACTCGTTCCAGGCATCGTCGGGTGTCTGGCTGAAATATTTTCCGGCGAATTGAATCGCCTCTTCTTTTGACAGGTGCTTCGTTAAATATGAAAAAATTTGGATGTCGCCCTCAAGCCTTCCGAATTCAGGCTCGTACCCCGTCATAATCTTCTTTATCATCAGCCCGTGTAAAAAGCCGTCTTTGTGTATCGAATAATAGGCGCAAAAGTTACTCAATATGTATTTTTTATTCTGGTATAAAATGAATAGGCCGTCGATGAAAGAGGCCGGCTGACTTTTGATGAAAAATCTCTCTGCTTCGACCATATTTATGCCCTCCGTGCCCGGCCTTTTTTGATCGCCTCCGGCCGACGTGGTTGCGATCGTCAATGAATAAAGATTTTTATTTTCGGGCGATAACACCAGCGCGTTCCAGAAAAGCGAGAATTTGAATATCTGTCTGCGAAGTCCTACTATGGCGAGGACTTTATCGCAGAATGAATCATCTTCGTTCTTTAAAGCGGTCAATAAAAATAAAGCCTCCCGCCTGGTGAGCGCGAACGCTATTTTAACGAGTTCGTTGCGGCCCCCGCGCTTTATCTTCTTGAGCAATTCGTCAAAGTTGTCGGGCCCCGACGCGGCCGAAAGCGTCTCGTCATTTTTAGAGTGCCGCTTATGCGTACGCGCGATCGTCTCGGCCGCTTCGATAAGTCTGGTCGGCGTGCAGCTGCTTAAATTTATAAATATTCCCTTGTCGCGATTCGAGTCGGATGCCATAGTTTGTCACTGCCCGCTTATTTTTGATCCAGTAATTTCGAAAGTTCTTTCAACGCCTCGTCGTCCTTTAACCTGAATTTGACCTCGATGCGGCGTGATTTGTCAAGATCGACGTTCCCGGTCGGGTCTTTGATCGGAACGCTGAACGATTTGCCGTTCGCCGTCACGAATTTCTGGAAAAGCTCTTTTTTGGCCGGATCGACCACCTGAATGAAATATTTCATGATAGACTGCGCGCGGCGCTGCGAAAGATCAAGATTATAAATGTAGTCGCCGCGGTTGTCCGCATGGCCTTCTATGACTATTTCTGCGAGATGGTCTATGAACTCCTGAGTGTCGAATAGGATGTTGACGTAAGTTTCCAGCAGCAGTTTTAGCAGAGGCTTGAATTCTTCTTTAATGGCGTCGGAGTCGGTATCGAATAAAATATCGCCGCTTATCCGGATCGCCCCTGTGAACGGATCGACTGCCAGTTTCAGATTAGACGACGACCGTTCGAATTTTTCCTTGATCAGATTGATTATAGAGCTCTTGATGCCTATAATTTTTTCGATCTGGTCTTTGTAATATTTTAGTTCGATCTCCTTTGAGTCGAGCGCGTTTTCTTTAAGCTTTAATTGTTCGGTTTTATGGTCGAGTTCGGATTGTATTTTAGCTAATGTTTCCTTCTTGGCCTCGATTTCTCTTACGTATTGAACCACATCGGTCGTTTTGCTGTATAAGACCGCGATAAGGGTGAGCACGAAGATCATCATTATCCCGGTCATCAGGTCTGAGATCGAGATGAGAAAGTCGTTTTTATCGCTTAAATCGTGTTGTTTTAATTGCTTGTTGAACAAGTTGATACCTATATTTGTATTATTAACTATTATTGTTAATATAGTTTTTACTTTTGCTTCTGTTGTTGTTTCTTTAAATTATTGTTTTAAATTATTATTTTTTACCGCTTCCTTTTGGATTAAACCGATCTGCGAGTCGAGCGCGTTCTGAAATTCGTTTATCACTGCTGGAATATCCTTAACCGCTGAATCGATCTCCGTTATAGTGCCACTCAGGCGCATTGAAATTTTTGACAACTGCTCGTCAAAAACGGAGAATGTCTGGTTGAAACTTTGGCTCAGGTTCGTTCCCAGCAGGCCGGCTGATTTCTCTAAGAATTCGC
>JAKQLT010000138.1 GCA_029567025.1 Candidatus Omnitrophota bacterium
TATAAAATCAAATTCATCTTACACAATAGCCCCTTTAACAAACCTTTTAATTCCTTCGCGGCTTGTACTGTGCACGTCTTATTTCTTATCAAAAGATATTCGAAAGTAATTTGGCGGTTTGTCTTTTTCACATAATCCTGACAGGCGCGTATCAACCGATATAACGGATATTTTTGCGCAATAGGCATAAGTTCCCGACGAACGCTATCATTCGAAGCATGAAGCGAAATCGATAGCTCCATCTGCAAACTTTCTTTACTCAATTGTTCAATTTTATCCACAAGCCCGCAGGTCGAAATCGTAATCCGTCGAGCTCCAATATGAAGCCCTTGAGGCGCATTAATAATACGGATACTTTTAAGAAGATTATCATAATTATCTAACGGCTCGCCCACGCCCATAAAAACAATGTGTGATAAATCCTGTTTGCCTTTTAATAAATTTTTCACATAAAGAATTTGCCCGATAATTTCAGCGCATGTTAAGTTTCTTTTAAATCCACCTAAACCACTGGCGCAAAACCGGCACCCATGTTTACAGCCCGCTTGCGTCGAAACGCACAAAGTAACACGGTTTTCCGTCGGGATAATAACCGTTTCAATGGCTTCTTTATCTTTTAACTCAAACAATATTTTCTGCGTCTTATCCACAGAAACTTGCATGCCCAAAACATCCGGACAATCAAAAACAAACTCTTCTTCTAAATGTTTTTTAAGCACTTCAGGGAGATTTCTTATATCTTTAAAATGAAGGACATTATTTTGATAAATCGCTTCGAAAATTTGTGTCGCGCGGAAAGATTTTTCGCCCATAGAGCTTAAATGACTTGCTAGCTCTTTATAAGATAAATCTAAAATATGGTTTTTTTGCATAAGACATTTAAGACGAACTATTGGCGGCTTTAGCAAAAACTCCTATTTTACGAAACTTCTCATAGCGGGAATCTATCAAATCTTCTTGGGATAAAGATAATAAAGATTGTAAATTTTTAAGAAGAGATTTTTTTAAACTTGCCGCGCAAATTTCAGGATCCTTATGCGCGCCGCCTAAAGGTTCAGGAATAATATCATCAACAACGCCAAATTTTATCAAATGTTCTCCTGTCATTTTTAAAACTTCTGCGGCTTCCGGTGCTTTGACCGCATTACGCCACAAAATAGACGCGCAACCTTCGGGGGAAATAACAGAATAATACGCGTGTTCTAAAATAAGAACTTTATCCGCAACGCCAATGCCTAAGGCACCGCCGCTTCCGCCTTCGCCGATGACGGTCGCGATAATAGGCGTTTTGACTCTCGACATATTTTTTAAATTTTCCGCAATCGCCTGGGCTTGTCCTCGCTCTTCAGCCCCGAGACCTGGATAAGCGCCCGGCGTATCAATAAAAACGATAACCGGCAAATGAAATTTCGCGGCCAATTCCATCAAGCGAATCGCCTTACGATAGCCTTCGGGATGTGCGCAACCAAAATTACGCATAATATTTTCTTTCGTATCACGACCTTTTTGATGACCGATAACCATAACTTTATGCTGTTCCAATTTCGCAAATCCACCGATAATCGCGGAATCATCAGCAAATAATCTATCGCCGTGCAACTCCGTAAAATCTGTTAAGATCATTTTTATATAATCCATTGAATAGGGACGATCCGGATGGCGGGCAATTTGAACGCGTTGCCAAGAAGAGAGATTTCCGTAAATCTCTTTTCTCATCTGCTCTAACTTTTCATTGAGTTTTTTTATTTCAGGCGTGATAGCTAATTTCTGATCTGCGCCAAGATTTTTTAATTCTTCTATTTTCGCTTCGATATCATACAGAGGTTTTTCAAAACTTAAAATATTCATAATCTATCAGTTCTTCCCTTCTCCTAATCAACGATTTTTACTTTTGTCCCAATAGGAACAATCGTATATAACTCTTCCACTTGCTCATTAACCATACGAACACAACCCGCCGTCACTTGCTGGCCGATCGTTTCTGGCTCAACCGTTCCATGAATCCCGTATCCTTGAAGATCAAAGCCCAGCCAACGCGTTCCCAAAACATTTTGCGGACTTTCCGGCGGAACCACAATACCTTTATTAAACCATACCGGATTAATCAACTTTGTCGTTATCGTAAATTCACCGACAGGCGTGCTATTATTCGCGCCGGTTGAAACCGTATAAATTTTTAAAACTTCATCGCCGTCTTTAAGCATCAAAATATTCTGTGATTTATCGACAAATATATTTAAATTTCCCGTCCAGATAGACAATTTTTGTCCCGGACGAATCACATTGCCTTTAATATTATTTCTGATCTGAATCAGATCAATGGTTGTATTATATTTTTTCGCGATTTTGCCTAAAGTATCCCCTGGCTGAACTTCATGAATAACCGCACTCGCAGACGCGACATTTGAAAAAATAATCTGCGTATTAATATCATTTAGATTCTTTTGTACCGCCGCCATATTCTCATAATCCGCATGCTCAAGAAGAATTTTCTGAAAAGACTGTTTCGCTTCAACGAGATCCCCATTTTTAACCATCTGAACAGCTTGATTGAAAATCTGTTGCGCTTCTTTCGACGGCGAAGAATGAACAACCGGAATATGAGATTTCTTAAAAAAACTAATAAAAATAAATATCGCAACAATAACCCCTATAATAATCAAACTATTTTTTTTCACGCAAAATCCTCCTTGTAAGATTTTTGTCTTATTACCACGCTTGATAAAAAAGATAAGATAATGCAATGCCTAACAAAGAACCGATAAGCACCTGTAACGGCGAATGTCCTAAAAGTTCGATTAATTTTTTGCCTTCGACTTTTCCTTTCCAATACATATCATCAATAATTTGATTAAGAATCCTCGCCTGTTCTCCGGCGGAACGACGAACGCCTTGCGCGTCAAACATGGTTACAAGAGCAAACACCGCGGCTAACGCAAAATAAATCGAATGAAATCCGGTTTCAAGACCGCACGTCATAGCTAATGCGGACGCGCCTGCCGCATGGCTCGATGGCATACCGCCGGTTCCAATCAGCCATTTAAAATTAAACTTTTTTTCGCGGACCACATAAATAGAAACTTTTATACTTTGCGTGATAGCCCACACTAAAAGCGTAATCATTAAAATTTTATTATCAAAAATACTATTATTCATATTTTAGAATATCCTTAATTTTTTTGCGTGTTGACGCCTGCTAAATTTTATGTTAGGTTACATTATAATATTAGACCTTGAAAAAGCAAGGTCTTTTCAGAATTGAAATCCCCACTCGATTTTCCCAAAACTCATATTTCTCCCCTAAAATCTATTATGCTTGCCAAAACGTATAGCTATGGAATTTGTGGCCTGGATGGTTATTTGGTCACCATTGAAGTTGATGTTTCTCAAGGCCTGCCTCAAACCATTATTGTCGGATTACCGGACAATGCCATTAAAGAAAGTAAAGAACGTCTGCGCGCGGCGGTCAAAAATAGCGGTTTTGATTTCCCTGCCAAACGAGTTATTATCAACCTCTCACCTGCGGATATCAAAAAAGAAGGCCCCTCTTTTGATCTGGCCATTTCTCTGGCTTATTTAGCCGCTTCTGGGCAAATAAGCGCAAAAAACTTGGAAAAATATGTTATTTTGGGAGAAATATCATTAGAAGGCAATATAAAACCAATAAATGGCGCACTTACAGCTATTTTATCAGCACAAGACAGTAATTTTGATAAAATCTTAATTCCCTATGAAAACGCTAAAGAATGTTCTATAGGGAGCAAGAAACCCATATTTCCTGTTAGAAACATAAGTGAAGTGGTTCATTTTATCAATAATCCAGACATTATAGAGCCATATAAAACAGAAGAAATTAGCGAAAAAATCTTTGAAACAGGCGCTTATGATGTTGATTTTAATGAAGTTAAAGGCCAGACTCATATTAAACGCGGGCTTGAAATTGCTGCAGCTGGAAATCACAATGCACTTATGATTGGACCTCCAGGAAGCGGAAAAAGCATGCTCGCTAAACGCCTGCCAACCATTTTACCTGATATGAATTTTGAAGAAATCCTTGAAACAACCAAAATCCATTCAACAATGGGATTATTGAAACAAAACCAAAGCGTGATGAACATAAGGCCGTTTCGTTCGCCTCATCATACAACTTCAAGCATCGCGATTGCTGGCGGCGGCTCGTATCCCAAACCCGGCGAAGTCACTTTAAGCCATAACGGCGTATTGTTTTTAGATGAACTGCCGGAATTTAACCGAAATGTCTTAGAATCTTTACGTCAACCTTTAGAAGATCATTATGTCACCATCGCACGCGCGAATAGAACTTTACAATTTCCCTGTAAATTTTTACTCATCGCGGCAATGAACCCTTGCCCGTGCGGATGGTTTATGACGCCAAAGAAAACTTGCACTTGTTCGCCTAAACAAATCCAACAATATTTATCCAAAATATCCGGCCCACTTTTAGACCGCATTGACCTTCATTTAGAAGTTCCGTCGGCTTCTCATCACGCGCTTTTATCGACAACGCCAAGCGAAAGCTCAAAAGATATCAAAAAAAGAACAACGATGGCACGGGAAATCCAAAGAATGCGTTTTAAAAATACACCCATCAATTGCAACGCTTATATGAACCACAGGCAGGTGAAAGAATTCTGTCCATTATCCGATGAGAGTAAACAATTATTACGCTCGGCGATTGAGGAATTGGGATTATCCGCGCGGGCGTATAACCGGATCATCAAAGTCGCACGAACAATTGCAGATTTAGAGAAAGAAAAAGATATTTTGCCCGAGCACGTAGCCGAAGCGATTCAATACCGAAGTTTAGACAGGAATTGGTTGGGATAAAAAGACACTAATACCACATCAGAGGTGGGATTTTTTTGCTTATTTCTTAAAAATCGCTATTAAAATAGCAACAATCCATCCCATCCAAATTAAAAAATCATTCCACCGTCTATCAGCAATTTTTTTAATCTCTATAGGATCAATGGCATAATCTTTAAAATTATATAAAATTGCCAAAAAACCAGGACATCTATGATATTGACGAATTTCTTCATAAGTTAAATCGGATGAAGAACTTCCCATTGACCATTTACAGCGTCCTTTGTTAATTAAAAGTGATTCTCTCATACCCCTATAAGATCCCGCTTCAGTATTAAGATAAGCGCAATGCCTGCACTGCGAGAATCCAATCTTAAACATAACCCATCTAAAAAATCTTCCTCTACGACTCATTTCCCATCGCTGCTCTTTTCCTAATTTAACGATCTTATCATCTGACTTATTCATATTCATCCTATCTCAATTAACAATCTGAAAATGAATCTTCATAATCATGCGCATGAAATAACTTGAGATTCAACGATACTTCCATATATTTCGTGCTAAAGGTATGCCACCACATCTCGTCGTTTGATAAAACAAACCCTGCTTTCTTTGGGTGTTTTTGAAATTCTTTACTTATCCGACAACCAGACCATTCATATCTTGCATCTATAAAATTACGAGTTAAATATTTCACCTTATGTTCATCTAATTCTTTCTTTAACTCTTTTGGGAACTCAAGAATACCAACCATCGCCGTTCCCCAAACAGAAGCCAATCGTTTAAGATGATAAACAATGCTTGATGTAGGAATTCTTGACAAGAAATCTCCATCTTCAATATTAGAAAAATATCCTATATTTTCATCTCTCGTCAATTTTCCTATGTAATAAGGCGTTATCTCAAGCTCTTTTAACGAAATTTCTTTAGGAATCCCATATTTTTTCTCTATCTCCTTGATATCATTATAATAGCCTAAAACCCATCCGCTTTCCTTAATTTCCTGAACAAAGCATTTATCATGATTCGAATAGATTTGCTTCAGTCCTGTTGATTCATCAACAAATGCTGTATATTGAAAAATCTTACCAAGCAATGCATTATCTTTATCGCCTACCAACTCTCTGTCATTCATTATCTTTTCCCAAAATATTTCCGGATATTCACAATCTTTTGGGACATAGGGAACAAGCTCTTCCCACTTGGGTGTAATACGAATCATTAATTTATATCGAAACTTGTTTTCTCGAAGGAAGCGAGGACAATTAAGCGAAACATTAATCATTATTGCTACACAAATAAAAATAAGGACAGATCCCCAAAACGCTATCCCATTTTGAATAAAAATAATTCCAAAAATAAATCCAAGACTTACTGCAAATATAAAAAGTTCTTTTTTAGTGAACATTTTTCCTCCTATTCTTTTTCAATTTCCTGAAATAACTCGCTTAACTTCATTCCATGCATTTTAATTTCATACCACATCTGATGTAGTACAGGGACTTTTACCTATCAAAAAACGGGCTTTTGGATGTGGCGCTTAAGGGAATGCCGAAAATCACTTTGACATCGCTATCAAAAATATACTGCTCCCCATTAACAGAATCAGGGTTTTAAGGTAGAATAAGGCTCCAATAAAAAGGAGGCTTATTCAATGCAAAAACGTAAATGGACCAGTCAACAAAAACTTCAAATTGTACTAGAAGGCTTATCCGGCCAAATC
>JAKQLT010000160.1 GCA_029567025.1 Candidatus Omnitrophota bacterium
TTTGGTTCTTTGACATTACTATATAGCTTTTTGAAGAGATAGTCAAATTATTAGTTGAGAGAAAAAATAATTATTCTTTTCTTTTCTTTTTTTGGAAAAAGTAAAGAAAAGAATCAAAAGAAAAGAAAAAACAGGAGGAAAGAAAAGTATGAGCGATTTAAAATTATTTGATTTTAACGATCATCTTGTGAGGATGAGAGTTGATGAAAACGGTAATCCGTGGTGGATTGCTAAAGATGTTTGCGATGTATTGGGATTGCAGAATCCTACGGAAGCTTTAAGAGGGCTTGACGACGATGAAAAGAATACCCTAAGAATTACTGAGGGTAATCGCGGTAATCCTGAAAAAGCGATTATCAACGAATCCGGGCTTTATACTCTGATAATCAGATCCAACAAGCCGGAGGCAAAAGCATTCCGAAAGTGGGTAACAAAAGAGGTGCTTCCTACCATCAGGAAGACAGGGGGATACAAGATAAATAAAGACGACCTACCGCCAAAATATCCGCTTCCAAGAAAAAACGCTAACAAAAGCCGCGCAATGCAACTCTATCTCGACGGGTTCTCAGTCGAAGAGATAGCGCAAAAGATGGGTGTGTCGGATACGACGGTTTACCGATGGAAAAGAGAGGACGGCGAAAACGAGATGACCGATTGGGACTCGATAGCAGAGATAATCGATATGCCTCTTCCGGTACTTGCAAAGGTTTACGCCTACTCAATTAAGAAATGTATCTTTGATATGAAAAAGAATACGGACGAGTTGAAGGACTCAAAAGCGGCGGACGCGATAACAAAGCATATCGCTATCTTAAAAAAGATTGATCCTGCGGCGTTGGTCTATATCGAGAGCGGAAGTATTGAAGACGAGGCGGTTTGAGAATGGAAACAATAAATATTAAGATTAATGTTAAGGAATTAATAGAGAGTAATCCTGATATAGATATTGAAGGATGGATAAAAAAAACCTTCGGGTTATCAGATAATAACGAAGAGTCGAGCAAAAAAGAGTTTGATCAACCAAAGGTTTTAGAGATTATTAAGGCAATAAATAGCATGCTTATAGGAAAAGAGGAAGGGAAAGAGATATTCTCTGAAGTTTACTCTCTTGACTATAAAGACAAAACAAAATTAAAAATTTATTTAAAGACGCTCGCTACCTCAATACCTTTGATTATCGAAAAAATGCAAGAACTCGAATTAGAAGTTCTTACAATAACGAACGAGCCATTATATAAATCACATTCTTTTTGTTTTGATATTCGTCGTAAAAACTAAAAAAAGTCGCAAAGTTTATTTCGGATGAAAAGAAAGAAATAAACCTTGCATAAAGATATTATTTTGAAATGTATTCATAAATAATATCTGCAACTGAAAAAACAATTTCTTTTGATGAATGGTTTTTGAATAATTGGTTAAGACTTTTCTGTTCTTCCTCAATTTCAGATAAGTCTTTCTTAGTAACTCTAAAAGCCAATTCAAGACATTTTAGTTTTAGTTCCTTGTCGTCCATAGGTCTCCTCCTTTCTGTATGGTTTAGTTTGGTAAGCGAATTATAACAGATTGGAGGAGATTTTTAAAAGAAAAAATTATTCTTTTCTTTTCTTTTTTTGGAAAAAGCAAAGAAAAGAATCAAAAGAAAAGAAAAAACAGGAGGGTAAATTGGCGAGCGATGTAAGGTATGTTGAGGTTACAGACGCGATAAAAAGCAGGAGAATAAAATATTTTATTGCTATGTTTTCAAAAGGCGTAACTGAACGGCAACTTGCGGATAAGTTAGGAGTAACGAGAGGTATGGTAGGTCATGTCATTGTCGGCAGACGCAAGAGTAAAAAACTCGAGCAAGGTATTTGCAGGGAGTTGGGTCTTAATTATAACGAAATGTATAAGGAGGCGGTATGAATAA
>JAKQLT010000171.1 GCA_029567025.1 Candidatus Omnitrophota bacterium
CATCTGAAATAACAGCAAATAAAAAAATTCCCAAAGCCACATAACGCAAATATTCTTTTTGAGGAGAATAATATAAAATAGCAGCGATAAAAAAAGGAATCGCTAAAATACGACAAATGGTAATTTTATTCGCGAAAGTCAAAGGCAAATCTTTTCCTTCCCTTTAAATTAAAACGACGTTAAAAACAACAAAAATTTTCTATTCTTCAAGCCATTCTAATTTAACACCCGTATCGGGACATCGCTCCATCGAAGGGGCATAACGCCTGCCTGTCCTAGGAGAATATTTCATGCGTTTTTTCGTATCAAATGATTGTTTCACCGAATCAACCGCAGAACGGGATTGCGGGTCTTGATAAATCGTTTTTAATTGCTGTTCGCTTATTGTTTTCCCGCTTAAACTTTCCGCGACTGATATCAAAGATTCCTTCTCCTCTTTTTTATTTGATTTCGGCGCTAATACAGAGGCTGTTTGGCATCCCCATAAAAAAAACGCCATAATCCCTATAAAAAAAATCTTTAACATAATAAATTATTTACGCACAAGCATTTGAATACGCTGAAGCGGCCAATAAATAAATTCCGCGCGGCCGATAATATTATTTTCCGGCACAAAACCCCAATAACGACTATCGTGGCTTGAAGCGCTATTATCGCCTAACACAAAAACATACCCTTGAGGGACGCGTATTTTTTTATTTTCTTTCCCATAATCACCTTGATTATAATAATAACGTTTTTCAATACGCGCATCGTCGATTTTTATATCATTAATATAAATATCTCCATTTTTAATTTCCACCGTTTCCCCGCCAAAGGCAATTAATCGTTTAATAAAATCCCTCTTAGGGTCATCGGGAAATACAAAAACAATGATATCTAAACGTTTAAAAGTAGAAAACCCCGGAATGCGTTTTTCAGTAAATGGAATTTTAGGACCATAAGGCAATTTATTAACCATAAGACGGTCCCCTTCAATTAACGTCGGAGTCATAGAGCCACTGGGAATCTTAAACGCTTGAATAAAAAACGTGCGAATAAACATCGCTAAAATAAAAGCAATAACAATCGATTCCACCCATTCACGAATTTCTGATTTCTTTTGTTTTGTCATAAAAGTCTTTCGTTAGTAAGATCGTATTAAATTTTTAACGCGGCCATAAAGGCCTCCTGCGGAACTTCCACATTCCCAATTTGCTTTAATTTCTTTTTTCCTTCTTTTTGTTTTTCCCATAATTTGCGTTTACGCGTAATATCCCCGCCGTAGCATTTGGCTGTTACGTTCTTACCAACGGCTTTTACTTTCGCGCTCGATATAATACGCCCATCGCAAGACGCTTGAATCTTAACCTCAAATAATTGTTGCGGGATTAATTCTTTTAATTTTGTAACTAAACTCAATCCTTTTTCATACGCTCTGTCCTTATGGATCAAGCAAGAAAACGCATCGCAAATTTTATCATTGATGAGAATATCCAGCCGCGCGACTTTCGTCGGTAAATATCCTTTAAATTTATAGTCCATAGACCCATAGCCGCGTGTGACAGATTTAATCATATCATTAAAATCGACAATAACTTCAGATAAAGGAATATCAAAAATGATTTTCATGCGATCCGAAACGAATTCGCTTGCCATATAAATGCCCCGTTTATTTTTTGTGACTTCCATAATCGTGTCCATATGCTCAACAGGCGAAAAAATAGTGACAGTCAAATACGGCTCTAACATCTCGGAGATGTTAGACGTATCGGGTAATTCCGACGGATTTTCAAGATCAATTGTTTTGCCATCTTTCATTTCTAAACGATACTGCACATTCGGCGTCGTTAAAATAAGATTCAGGTCATATTCGCGCTGTAATCGTTCTTGAACAATGTCCATATGAAGCAAACCTAAAAAACCGCAACGAAAACCATTACCAAAAGATTGTGAACTCTCGGGTTCATAAACTAAACTCGGATCGCTCAACCGCAATTTCTCAATGGCTTCACGCAAGGCCAAAAAATCCTTAGAATTCACCGGATAAACACCACAAAAAACCAAAGGTTTTAACTGACGATAACCTGTCAACGGCTCAAGCGCAAGATTTAAACTGTCGGTAATCGTATCTCCAACCTCAACCTGACGCGGCTCATGAATATTACAGGTCATATAACCAACTTCACCAGAAGTTAATTCTTTTACCTTAACAGCTTCGGGTGTAAAAACGCCTATTTCTTCAACGTGGTATTCTTTATTCATATGCATCATTTTAATTTTTATCCCTGGCTTTAAAACGCCGTTAACAACGCGCACGTAAATAATAATGCCTTTATAGATATCATATTTCATGTCAAAAATAAGCGCTTGTAAAGGCTTTTCATCTTTCCCGTCGGGATGAGGGATAAATTGCACTATTTTTTCAAACAGCGCTTCAATGCCCAGTCCTTCTTTTGCCGAAACGCATTGAATATCTTCCTCTTTAAATTTTAAAATTTCCATCATCTGCAATTTGGCATGATCAAGATCAATACTGGCGATATCAATTTTATTTAACACCGGCAGAATCTCCAGATGATTATCAATCGCTAAATAATAATTCGCGACAGTTTGTGATTCAACCCCTTGCGTCGCGTCAACGACTAATAAAGCGCCTTCGCACGCCTTTAATGATTTCTCGACCTCATAACAAAAATCCACATGTCCTGGCGTATCAATCAAATTAAATAAATACTCTTTACCGTCTTTGGCCTTATAATTTAAACGCACCGCGGACGCTTTAATCGTAATACCACGCTCACGCTCCAAATCCATGTCATCAAGCATTTGATGATGAAAACTTCTTTCATCAATGGCCCCGGTAAAAAGCAAAAATCGATCAGCCAAAGTCGATTTGCCATGGTCAATATGCGCGATAATTGAAAAATTACGAATAAGTGTTTTGTCCATAAAATAAAAAATTTACAAGAAAAAAGAAGCCGCAAGAAAATCGCTATCATCCTTTTCCTGTGGCCTTATGATTACACGTATTGATCCCTTACTCGGATTTGATATATTGCAACATTTTCTCGACGACCTGATCAGCCGTCAACGGCGTTGAATCAATATAAATGGCATCTTCTGCCTTCTTTAAAGCGCCCATTTTACGGGTCATATCCTTCTGATCACGATCAACTACTTCTTTTAATAATTGTTGCGCGTCAATTTTTTGTCCCTTAGATTCCAATTCTTTAAGACGACGTTTGGCGCGCTCTTCGACATTGCCGTCCAAATAAAACTTGCGATATGCACAAGGAAATACAACGGTTGTGACATCCCGACCTTCCACCACAACATTCTTTTTTCCTCCAATAGTTCTTTGCCAATCGACCATAATCTCACGAACACCAGGAGTTCTCGCAACATAAAAAGTTTTATTAGTCACTTCTAACGTGCGAATTTCTTCGCTTACATCTTCTCCGTCTAAAAAAACTTTTAGAGTCATCGGGTCGCCTTCCAAATCAATCACTGTTTGACGGGCTAATGATGTTAGGGCATGTTCATCTTCTAGATTAACATGCTGACGTAGCGCTTTAAGCGTCAAGGCCCGATACATCGCTCCTGTATCCAAAAACGCGTATTTTAAAATAGTGGCTAATTTTTTCGCAACCGTGCTTTTTCCAGCACCAGCAGGGCCATCGATAGCAATAACGCGAGAAACAAAAGATTTTTTTTCTTTACAACAATGCATCACGCTTCTCCTTGGTTTTAGCAAAATAATCCATCAAACTATTTTGATCATGATCGACAATCGCCTTGCGCAATTCCGAAAGTTTCTTAACCAATTCATCCAAAACATTAACAACATTCTTGGAATTCGCCAAACAAATATCATTCCACATTTGAGGCGATGAAGACGCGATACGTGTTGTATCTTTTAACCCTGTTGAGGCATATTCTAAAAATTCTTTCGGAATAATATCC
>JAKQLT010000176.1 GCA_029567025.1 Candidatus Omnitrophota bacterium
ATTCTTGTCATTGATGATGAAAAGGGTTTTACGGCAATGCTAAAATTAAACCTCGAGTCCACAGGGCGATATGACGTCTTGGTTGAAAATAATCCTTTCCATGCTGTTTCGGCCGCTTTAAACTTTATGCCGCATTTAATACTTTTGGATATTATTATGCCGAATATGGAGGGCCCGGATGTCGCGATTTCTCTTAAAGAAAATCCTTTTTTAAAAGATATCCCGGTGGTTTTCTTAACCGCCACTGTTCGAAAAAATGAAATTGAGGAATATGGCGGACGTATTGGGGGGCATTATTTTGTCGCGAAACCAAGTTCGCTTAAGGAAATCATGAGCTCCATCGAAGAGGGCTTAAGCGCGCTAAATTAGTTAAAAAAAAGAAATCCCACCAGCCACGGAATTTCTCTTTTTGCCTGTTTATCGCCTAATTGAGAAAAGGCGTTTCCTTGCAAAAATGATGCGTAGGTGTTATACTTTGCCAATCTTATAACAAATCAAAAAATTTTATTATGAAAAAAAATATTATTATTTTTAGATTTCTCCTTATTATTTCCTTTGTTTTTTCATCACAGATCGGGGTAGCAGAGGTTTCAGATTCTTTTGACGTTCTTCTTGAAAAGGCCGAGCAGTTTTATTCAGAAAAAGAGATTCCCAAAGCCATTGTCTTTTTAAGTAAAGCTATTTTAAAAGACTCCAGCAATCCAAAGCTTTTGGATATAATAAAAAAACTTTCTTGCGATAATAAATTGCCAGATGATGATCAAAAAGCGCTTCTTCAAATAGAAGATCTTTTGAGCTTTTCCAATAACCTCATCAAACGTAAATCTTATTTTGAAAGAAAAAAGGAAGAATTAAATGAAGATCTCCTCATAAAAGGATTTAAAAGTGCTCTTATTTATGAAGAACTTGTAAACGCAGAAACAAAAGTCTGGGAGCAACAATTATTTTCTCATACATCCTGGAGCGATAAAGATTTAAAAACACAAGCGCCCTTAAAAGTTGTTATTAAAATACTGCTATCTCAACAGAAAGAAATAAGTTCGCAAATAATGGTTTTAACGCAACAACATAATCGTTTAAAAGATCTTAATAGAGAATCCCAACGGATGATTATTGATAGAAATGATATCCGAGAATTAATTGCTCAAAAACAAAATGATCTATATAAACAGCAAATAGCTCTCATTCGGGAAAAAACAGATTATTTTGAACAAAAGACTAAATCCGCGCAAGACAAAGTAGAGCAATTAACCCAACAGATCGTTGAGGCCGCTCTTAAACTTTCTGAAAAAGATGAAGAATTCAATCGACAGGCTCAACAATTAGCAAAATTAAACGAACATATTCAAGAGCTCGAATCTCGCTTTGAGTTGAGAGAACGGATTTTAGCTGAAAAAGACACATCGTTTGAATCGTTAAAAGCCAATCTTAAAGAAATCAAACAAAATGCGTTATTGCAAAAGGAAGAAATTAATAAAATTCTTTTGACAAAAAACGAGCAACTTGTGGAATTAGATGGGATTTTAGGAATTTATAAAGATAAGCTCGGCGATGCCTCTCGAGAAATAAAGCAAAAGACAACGAATA
>JAKQLT010000214.1 GCA_029567025.1 Candidatus Omnitrophota bacterium
CTATAGCTGTACAGCGCGGGGATTTTTTCAAGAAAGAAAAGTAATTGCGCGCCTAAGAATGCGGCGATGAAAGCAGGAATTCCAAATCGAAGGACAACGTGCCAAGCCACATATTTAAACAAAAGAATCATTTTTAGGATATTATTAAGAAGATGGACAACCGCTGTTAACGCGATCGCGGTATCAAGAGGAAAGAAAAAAAGAAAAACCGGCATCAGTATTGTTCCCAAACCAAATCCGGAAAAGAATGTTAGGAAGGACGCGCTTATCGCGGTTAAACAGATGATGAGGATTTCCATAAAGCCCTCTCTTTTTTATTTTATCTGTTATGGTGAGTTAAATATGTTTCTCGCCTTTGACCGCAGCGGCTTCCCATTTTCCCAGCCCGTCCATAACATCTTTAAAACACAATTTCGCTAAGTCATCGAAATTGCTTTCTAAGATGCGTTGAATGCGTCCAGGCTTAGAATAGAATTCGCGCATCGCCCATGCGCCTAAACGGCCTAAATCTTCAATACTTAAATGGTTGGTTGGAACGACCGGATGAAGAAAATCCCATTTGAGCATATCAATCTTATCGGGGTCGACCCAACCTTTTTTAATAACATCTTGCCAGATAGGCGATCCCGGCGGTGGCGTAAGATAGCCGACCCACATAACATCCGGGTCCACTTCATCCGCGAAGGCAAAACGGTCTTTGATGATTTTTTCTGTGTCATAATCAAAGCCGATCATAATATCTCCGACGATAGCAATATCATTTTTACGCAAAATTTCAATGGTTTTGTAGATTTGTTGGACGGTAATGCCTTTATCGAGCTTTCGTAGTTCATCATCACTGGCGACTTCAATGCCAAAAACGGCCATAAACATCCCGGCCTCTTTCATTAAAGGAATATCTTTTTCAAGCCTCACCCAGTCACTGGCGCAACCTAAACTGACCCATTTCATTTTAAGCCCACGTTTTATTTTTTCATGACAGAATTCTCTCACGCGGTCCGCTTTAAGGTTAAAATTGTCCTCTTGAATAACCATGACTCTTGTCCCGAGTTTTTCCAAAAGTTCGACTTCTTCAATAACGCGTTTGGCGGATTTACATCGCCAGCTTCTAAATTGATCTAACGCGCGAGGGTCATGTTCGCTCCATTCATAACAAAACGTACATCCATGGGTGCATCCGCGGGAAGTCACAATTTCGACAAAAGGTTTCCAATAAGTATGTCCCACATATTTTTCCATTGGGAAAAGATCATAAGCCGGCAAAGGTAACATATCTAAATTTTTAATGGATTCACGCACCGGGCCAAAGACAACTTTGCCGTCTTTTCGGCTCGCGAGTCCAGCGATGGTGCTAAAATCGGTTTTTTTCTTATTTAAGGCATCCATCAGTTCACTAAAAGTAATCTCTCCTTCTCCCATCACAACAAAATCAATGGCGGGATTTTTTTCTAAGGACTCTTTGCTTAAAAAAGAATACCATAATCCGCCGACGACGATGATTGTTTTAGGAAGGATTTCTTTAATGTATTGGGCGGTATCATTAAAATATTTTTGCACCGCAAATCCGCCGTAGGAATGAAGCACGTCGCCTAAGACAACAACTTCAGGAGCTTTTGTTTTGATGATTTGAAGCATCTCGTCTTTTTCAATGCCTAAAACTTTGCAGTCAAGCGCTTCGGCGGTAATTGTTTTTTGTTCTCTGGCATAAGCCGCCCAATGCGCGTGCATTTGATTGGGCGCGACGTGATGGCCGTGGGTGGCCCAGGAACCTAATTTTGGCGTAACAAAAAGTACTTTCATTTTCTTACAGCTCCTTTTTATTTTTTTCTTTAAAAGATTATTTTTAAAAGCATTGTGAGCATTTTATCTTGAGAGGTTTTTTTGTCAATATTTAAAAAGAAAAAAGAGTTTTTCTACTCGAAGAAACAAAACATTTTTTGCGAAAGGATATCCGCCATGATTTTAAGATTGTTTTCTTTAATATCAAAAATTTTTATGACTTCATTGTATTTGCTATATTGCGGACAGATTTTTTTTAGATTTTTTGGGATATCGTCAAAGAATTTCTGATTGATAATATTATGTGTAGCGTTGGGAAATAATGCCAGATAAAAAATGCCTGTTTCGACAAGATCTTGGAAAAAATGCGTGCCAAAAGAGATTTCGGGTGTGGCATTAGCGGTGGAAAATGCGATTTCTCCTAAAATAGAAATATGATTGATTTCCGCAAAATTAACCGGGACGCCTAAAGAAGGAGTCGAAGTCCCCCAGCGGCCAGGACCTAAAAGCATGGCAACTGTTTCTTCTTTGTTTTTAATCCCACGATTGATTTCTCCAATAGCGCGGGCGATTTCATATCGGTCTGATTGTGTGGGCAAAAGGCTGTAGGCCTTCGGGTCCACATAAATAATTTTATTGATATTTTGAGAAATATTCCCGCCTAAAAAATTTCCTTGTGATTGAAAAATAATTTTTTCTTTAGGAAGATTCTGGGGGATCGATACTTTGTTCCCTAATCCTTTTGTTTGTAATGGGCGGCATTGTAAAAGATTGATTTGAAGTTGGTCGGTTTTTTTTACATTAACAGTAAATTCGATATCCACGGGATAGCCATAAGCTATTTCTAAACAGGAAAGAATTTTCTGCATGGTTTTTTGAAAAGGTGTTTTGGATAAAAGATTGTCAAAAGTAATAACCCATGCGTCTTCTGCTTTTCCCATTTGCTGAAGAATTTCGGAAGCCGTTTCGTTTTTTGTTCCAAATAAAATTAGGTTGAGGTCTATATTCTTTTCTAAAAGTTCGGTTAAAGGAACTGTTTCAAAAATATTTTTTTTGACGTTAATCACGTCTATTTCATGTTGAGAAAAACGTTGGGCATTTTCTATGTCGGCAATCGGTTTTCGTAAAGGATCATCCAAGGCGACAATACGCGGATAATCGCCGTCCACGCGATTTACCGCGCGCGTTCCCATGCCCACAACAAGCCGTAACATGCCGGCTTTAGGATTAAGCAATTTATTCCAGACAAAGATATTGTACGAAACGCCAACGCCCGCCATATCAGGGAAAAAATACTCTTGATGGTATGCGCCAGAAACACGTTGGACCAATAACGCCATTTGTTCGTCCATTTGGTCAAGCCCGCGTTGTAATCGATAAGCTAAAGCATCTTCATTCATCATAGAGGCGTAGATTTGTCGCACGGCATGGACAAATTGCGCGTAACGCTCTTCGGGCGTTCCTTGATTGACTAAAAAAATGCTGTCATATTTGCCGGCGAAGGCGTTACCGTAGCTGTCTTCTAATAAACTGCTTGAACGAACGATAATCGGCGACTGTCCGAAATATTCAATCATTTGCTGGAATTGTTCCTTGATTTCCTCCGGGAAAGTGCCGTGTAAGAGTTTTTCTTTTAATTGACGCGCGACTTCAAAATAGCCTTCTTTCGTGCGTTGTTCCATGCGCGCTTTCCACCAGCCGTTTTCAACGATATACGTATAAAAAACATCAGACCCAACATAAAAAGAATCATGTGGTTCAAAAAGTTTTTTTGTTTTAAGCGACTTTTCTTTTTCAAGAATCGCGCGGGCTAAAAGCATGCCGGCTGTTTTTCCGCCGACAAAGCCTGTGCCAATCATTTTTGATTTGACATTAAGAAAATCTTCTAATTTAAAATATTTTTTAGCTAAGCCAACCATTTTTTCATCTCGAGCGATTAAAATGCGGCAGATCTGGTCCATCATCTCTTTGATTTTTTCATGGGATGTATTTTTTTGGCCGCAAAGATCTTCTGCTTTTAAAAAAAGCTGGTCCCAATAATCCAATTTCCTTTTTGGGCTTTTAGTCCCGCGTTTAAAAATATTAGAAAAAAGTTTTGCGGTGTCCACGCTGTTGGCGATAGGAACGAATTGATTTTTCTTTTTGATGTGCGGCAAAAACATGGTCGGAGAATAGCGATTCCATACCTTTAACGGGTGAACATAATAATTTCCGCCGTAGAAATAGGCATCAATTAACAGTTGGGTCGTGTCACGAATACGCGCAACAGTTTTAAAGGAATGGTTATTGCGCAGAAGAGAAAAATAGGCGATCGTGTCTAATTCGAAAAGAAACGGACAGGTGATTTTAAAAAAGTTCCCGATCATTAAATCATTCGACCAGGCCGAAAGTAAATCGGAGAGACAATCAAAAATATAAAAAACGCCTTTTCCTTCTTTTTTAATAATACTGTTGAGTTCTGAAGAGAAAGATTCAAAGCCGACCGTCGGATCTAAATCATAAATGGTTATGGCATCGTTTTTTTCTAAAATCGGTTTATGTTGGGCAAAGCGGATATAGACAAGCCGTCGTTTGTCTTCTAAGGATTTCTTGATAAACGGTTTGACAAAATCGATGTAATGGTTGATATCATCAATTTGCCAGACAACATTGTCCCCCAATTGAAGACCTGTAATAACTTTATCAAATGCCTTATCTCCGGAACTTATCATGTTGTAGGTCGCTTTCTTTTTATTCTTTTTGCAAAATGAATGGCTTGTTTAGGACAAACACGGATACATTCGCCGCATTTTAAACAATCACGGTGGTCCATCTGCCGTTTTTCATCTCGTCGAATAATTGATAATTCCATCGGGCAAGTTTTTTCACATAAGAGGCATTTAATACATCGTGAATCATCAACTTCAATGATTTTTTTCCCTGGCCCTAAGGCATATTGCATCGTCCCCATCGGACAAAACGCGCACCAGCTTCGTGCTCGCCAGATGAAAGATAAGCCAACTCCGATGAGTGTTGTGATAAGACAAATAAACCAAAATACCCTTCCCCAATGATAAATATCGGATGGATTTCGGGATATTTGAAAAATCATTAAACCCATTAAAAGGATCATGATAATAATGCGAAATGGCATTCCACGAAGAAAAACAGGAACATGTTTTTTGGGTGAAATCGGGGCTATAATCCTGTCATAAAATCCGCCGCGTGGACATAAATTGCCGCAGACAAACCGTCCGTTAATAAATCCTCCGAAAAATCCCATAATCATGACAAGTGGAACGCTTAAACCAAGCAAGGGGAATTTCCAGCCAAAAATAATTACAGAAAGGACAATAGGCGCTAAAATCCATTGAAGGCGCGCGTGGTTATTTAAAGGTTGTTTTAGCATGAGGATATAATTGTTATTTTGATTTTTTTCGGATTTCTTCTTCGACTTCTTCTTCCCCTTTTTTGTAGAATTTTTCTTCATCTGGGGCAAGCTCTTTTAAAAGTCGTAAAAATTCTCCGGCATGCACGCGTTCTTCATCCGCGATGTCTTTAAGAACATCTTTGGCCAATTTATGATCGGTTGATTCAGCGAGTTGCATATACATCTGAACTGCTTCATATTCCGCCGCGATCATAAAACGAATAGCGCGAATAAGTTCTTCTTTGGTGATTCTTTTATCTTTGGCTAAACCTGAAAATGGGTTGGCAAATTCTGGCATAAAATTCTCCTTTTTAGAAAGGCATTGTTGAAATTTGTTTTAGAATATTTTTTCTGTCGGCGTCTGTGATTGTTGGCACAGCAAAGAAAAATTGATGGGAGATGATTTCCATCCCGCAAAAATTGAAAATACCATTTTGAAAGGTTTTACTGATAGCGTCTTTAAATCCATATTGGACGTATTGATCTTGCGTCTCACCGGTTGTATTAAGGATAAAAACTTTTTTTCCTGTAAGAAGTCCTTCAATACCTTTTTCGCCTGCGCGATAAGCAAAGCCATAAGAAAAAACACGATCAATATAACCTTTAAGAATCGCGGGCATCCCAAACCACCAAATAGGGTGAATAAGAATGATTCTATCAGCGGATTTGATATAATTTTGTTCTTCGACGATATCAAGAGGAATTTTTCCTTCTTTAAATCCGATAAAATCAGATCCTTTTAAAATAGGATCAAAGCCCAAGGCATAAAGATCGCGGATTTCAAAAGATTTGTCTTCTTTCGTAAGTTTTGAGATAACAGCGTCTTTAATGGCGTTATTAAAACTTTTTGGGTTTGGGTGAGCATAAATAATGAGATATTTCATTTTTTTCTCCTTTTTTATCCTAAGGCGACATCTAAGATCATCATGATTAAAAATCCTAACATGACGCTTAATGTGGCTAAATCGGTATTATTATTTCGTTGTGATTCGGGTAAAACTTCTTCAACAACGACGAACATCATAGAACCAGCAGCAAACGCTAAGGCGTAAGGCAATAATGGTTTGATAAAAAATACAGCTATCGCGCCTAATATGGCGGCTAAGGGTTCCACTGCCCCAGAAAATGAGCCCCACCAGAAACTTTTTAATCGGGACATCCCTTCGCGTCGTAAAGAAGCAGAAACAGCAAATCCTTCTGGGATATTTTGAATGCCAATACCAATAGTTAATGTTATGGCCGCCGTAAGGGTAATAGATGATAATTCTGATGAAATAGCGCCAAAGGCCACGCCAATGGCTAATCCTTCCGGAATATTATGAAGAGTTATTGCTAAAATAAGAAGAATGCTTCGTTTCCAGGATGTTTTAATCCCTTCGGCTTCGGATGAGGGAAACCCTAAGTGTAAATGCGGAAGGATTTTATCAATAATTTTTAAAAATAAAACCCCTGAGGTGAATCCGATGGCCGTTGGGAGCCATTTCATTACGCCTAAATGTTCAGACATTTCAATCGCCGGAGATAATAAAGACCAGAAGCTCGCCGCGATCATAATTCCGCCGGAAAGTCCGAGCATCGAATCCATGAGTTTTTGTTTAAATGCTTTTGTGGCAAAAATAACAGCGGCGCCTAAACTTGTCAATCCCCAGGTGAATAATCCCGCAAGAAAGGCTTGAGTAAAAGGATGAAAATTTTCAAACGTCATAACAATTATTTTTTGGGATTTTTATAATATGCGATAGAACTAAAATGTGCTAAGACTTCTTGATGTTGATTATAAATTTTCCCGCTATAATTTCCTAATCGACGGCTTCGGGAGTCTTCTTTGACTTCCGCGTAGAGATCATCGCCAAGTTTCCCCGCTTTTATATAATTGATATTCGCTTGAATGGCCAGGCCTGTTTCTCCTGTTGTATTGGCCGCAAGCGCAAAGGCAAAATCCGCGAGGGAAAACATCACTCCTCCGTGGGCTAAATCAACTCCGTTAAGAAAATTCTTTGTTATGGTAAGCTTCACTTTGGCGTAAGCGTCTTTGACTTCTACAATTTCAGCGCCTAAATGTTTGGCTAATTTATCTTGATAGGCAGGATTTTCCATATTAGATCTCCAAGACTTCTTTATCGGAAAGAACTTTAAATCCTTTTTTCTCTAATAATTCTTTCACATGGTCTGCGTTTTTTACTTCAATAAAAAAAACAGCGCCTTTAATGGTTTCGGCGGCGAATCCATAAGCGTCTAAGATGTTGACATTGTCCTCAGGGAAAATTCTTAATAAACTGAATAATGATCCAGGTTTATCGGCCAAAACAATAGCTAAAACATCTTTTTGTTTACAGGCAAATCCTTTTTCTTGAAGCGCTAAGACAGCTTCATTGGGTTTATTGACAATGAGTTTCACAAGCCCGAATTCTCCTCGATCTTGAATGGCCATTGCGCGAATATTAATCTGGGCATGCGCTAAGACTTCGGTAATCGATTGAATGCGTCCAATTCTGTTATCGACAAATACATTGATTTGTTTCGCCATGGTTTCCCCCTATATTTTTTCTCGTGCATCAACAACACGTTTTGATTTCATTTCAAAAGATGGTAAACTTCCTGGTTCATGCAACTCAACAACCGGATTAAGGACAATGCTGGAACGCAAAAGTTCTTTAATGCGATTTTTTAATTTTTCTAAATCTTCCAAATCGCCGGCAAATAGTTTTGAATAAATTTCCACTTTAATGATGAGTTTATCTAAAGCCCCGTCTTTCGTTAAATAAAGTTGATAATTATTCCCTACTTCCGGGACGTTCATAATAATTTGTTCAATTTGCGACGGGAAGACATTAACGCCATTAATGATGAGCATATCATCGCTACGTCCCATAATCCGTGAAATACGTCGGTGCGTTCGTCCGCAGGCGCATGGACCAGGAATGATTCGCGTAAGATCGCGCGTGCGGTAACGTAAAATAGGTGTTGCTTCGCGTTTGAGCGTTGTCAATACTAATTCGCCGTCTTCTCCTTCTTTGACGAGCTCTCCTGTTTCGGGATTAATAATTTCTAAAATGTAGGAATCTTCCCAGAGATGAAGTTCTTTTTTAAAGACACATTCAAAGGCAACGCCGGGACCGTTCATTTCGCTTAAGCCATAGGAATTATAGGCGTCGATTTGAAACGCATCTTGGATTTTAAGTCGTGTATTTTCTGAATAGGGTTCTGCACCTAAAAAGACTTTCTTTAACGAAAGATCTTTTAAGGAGAATCCTTCTTCTTTAATTTTTCCGGTTAAATGAAACATATAACTTGGGGTCGCGTGAATCACGGTTGTTTTAAAATCTTTCATGAGTTGCAATTGACGAAGTGTGTTGCCGGAACCTGATGGAATAACCAAACATCCTAATTTTTCAGCGCCGTAATGAAACCCGAGCCCGCCGGTAAACATACCGTAGGTCATCATATTTTGAAAAACGTCTGTGTTGGTAACACCGCAGGCGGTCATGGAGCGAACAAGTAAATCTGTCCAATTGTTTAAATCATTTTGCGTGTGATAAATAACGGTTGGAATTCCCGTTGTGCCGCTGGAGGTATGAATGCGCACCACGTCTTTCATCTCTGTTGCTAAAAGCCCGTTAGGATAACAATCGTGCAAATCATCTTTAACGGTAAAAGGAATTTTATGCAGGTCTTTCAGTGATTTTATATCTTTGCCCGATTTAATTCCGATTTTCTTGAGGCGATGTTGATAGAATTGTGTTTTAAGCGCTTGGTCAACGCTTTTTTGAAGCTGGTTTAATTGGAAATCTTCGAGACGCTTTCGTTCTAAACATTCAATTTCTTTATTATGGAATGGAATGGCTTGGCTCATAGTCCTTGAATATCCTTTTTCCCAACGATGCGGATGTTATTTTTAGTTAAAGAGCTGATAGCTTTGTCCGGATTATCAAAACGAAATACCACAATCGCTTGATTGACATTTTTTTCGACGAAGGCATACATATATTCGACGTTAATGTCATTATCGATAAGGATTTTTAAGATTTGCGAAAGTCCTCCTGGAACATCTGGAACTTCGACAGCTATTATTTCGGTAATATTCGCTACAAATCCATAGCTTTTTAATGTTTTAACGGCCTGCTCTGGTTTATTGACGATCATGCGCAGGACGCCAAAGTCTTCATTCTCGGCAATTGTTAAGGCCTTAATATCAATGTCGGCTACGCCAAGGGCTTTGGTCGCGTCGTAAAGTCGTCCCTTTTTATTCTCGAGAAAAACAGATACTTGTGTGATTTTCATAATGACTCCTTCATAGTTAATGAACACTTGCGCCCTACCTCTTCGCGCAAGGTGTAAATTGCCTGTTAATGAACACTTGCGCCCTACCTCTTCGCGCAAGGTGTAAATTGCCTGTTAATGAACACTTGCGCCCTACCTCTTCGCGCAAGGTGTAAATTACCTGTTAATGAACACTTGCGCCCTACCTCTTCGCAATGTTTTTTCTATAAACTTCTTTTATCAATCACGCGTTTTGCTTTTCCTTCGCTGCGTTCAATGGTTTTTGGCTCAACCAAACGGACTTTAACGCTTACGCTTAAAACTGATTGAATTTCTTTCGCGATCTTTTTTTCAAAATTCTGAAGATTTTTCACTTCATCCGAGAAGAAAGATTCGTTAAGCTCGACTAAGACTTCCAATTCATCTAATCCTTTCTCGCGCGTGACAACGAGTTGATAATGCGGTTCCGTTCCTTCAGTGTTCAGAAGAACTTCTTCGATTTGCGATGGAAAAACATTAATACCTCGGACAATAATCATATCATCCGTGCGACCTAAAATTTTACTGATGCGGGGCGATGTGCGTCCGCACTGGCATTTTTCATGATTTAACGTGACAATATCGCGCGTGCGATAGCGAATGAGAGGCATGCCGGTTTTTGTGATGGTCGTAAAAACTAATTCTCCAGGAGTTCCATTGTCTGCCGGTTTATTGGTTTTTGGATCAATCACTTCAGGATAAAAAACATCTGACGCTACGTGTAAACCAGATTTGTGCTGACATTCATTAGCGACACCGGGCCCGATAATTTCAGATAATCCGTAGATATCCAGCGCGCTTATGGCCCATTTGTTTTCAATTTCTTTACGCATGGCCTCGCTCCAGGGTTCTGCGCCCAAAATACCGATTTCCCAGCTGTTCTTTTTTGTATCTATTCCCATTTCTTTCGCTGTTTCCGCCATATAGAGTGAATACGACGGCGTGCATGCAAGAATTCTGGGCTTAAAATCTTGAAGGATTTTTAATTGTCGTTTGGTTTGGCCGGATGAGCAAGGAATAATCGTTAATCCTAATTTCAGGCTTCCGTAATGAAATCCAAGCCCGCCGGTAAATAATCCATATCCGTAAGCGACTTGAATCATATCTCCGGGAATAGCTCCCGAACAGCATAAGCATCGCGCGACGACTTCTGCCCATAAATCAATATCTTCTTTAGAATATCCGACGGTCGTCGGGTTTCCTGTTGTTCCGCTTGAAACATGAATTTCTTGGATGTCGCGAAGATTTTTAGATAAAAGCCCAAAAGGATAATTATCACGCAAGTCATCTTTTATTGTAAACGGAAGTTTTGTAATATCGTCAATGGATTTAATATCTTCTGGGGAAATGCCATGTTGAGCAAATCGTTTTTGATAAAAGGGTGCGTTTTTATAAACGTAAGAAATTGTATTTATGAGCCGTTCAGATTGAATCGTTTTTAATGCTTTCGCATCCGCGCACTCTATTTTTTCATTAAAGATCATTTTTGTTCTCCTGAGTGTTTTCCTTTAAGAAAAAAGTTTTTATTTTCTTCTTGGGCATATTTAAAGGTTTGATTTAAGGCGTTTAGCCAATGTTCTGTTTTAATCGGCAAGAATGCGGATAAAACACCTAACATAAACGTATTTAAAAAAAGTTTTTGTTCGCCGACGGCTTCTTTGGCTTTTGCTAAATACGGAAATAAATCGATTCCGTCTTTTTTAAGCTGATGAATAAGCCGAGGGTATTCTTCTTCGTGAAGGCAAATTAAAATGTCCACTGTTCCATCGGCAGGTAAAGGCGAAAAAACTTTTTTCCCGAATCGAATGTAAGATTCAACAGAGCCGCCACGTTGCGACATTCCGTGGACTTCGGTTTTCTTAACATGATACCCCGATAAAAGCGCGGCTAATCCGCAGACTTCGGAAGCTTTGACGTTTCCTTGTCCGCCGATACCGTATAACACGATTGATGTGACGTTGTCATCCTTCATTTTTACCTCCCCACTCCCGGGGTGGGATTGGTGAAAGTTTTAGGGTGCATTTTTTGTTTCATTAAGATGCAGGGTTTTCGTACGATAATAACGGATAAATTGTTTTCATCTAATCTTTTGCGTAAAATTTCTTCAAAATCATTCACTTGTGCCGGATCAATAACATCTATAGAGTCTGCCCCGCATACCTCACAAATTTTTTCTAAACTTAATTGTTTAGTTTCTTCTTGTTTAAGTGTTTTTCCTGTCGCGGGATGGGGCTGTCCACCCGTCATTGCTGTTGTTGCATTATCTAAAATTAAAATGACGCCTTTTGTTTTATTATAAGCCGCGTTAATGAGTCCTGTAATCCCTGAATGAACAAAAGTAGAATCGCCAATGACGCCCACCACCTTCTTGTTTTGAATGGATTTACTTAAACCTTCCTGAAAAGTTACGCCGGCGCCCATACATAAACACGTATGAAGTCCATTAAATGGCGGTAAAGTCCCTAGAGTATAACAACCAATATCGCCGGCGACAATAACATCGAATTTTTTTAATGTGTTAAAAACAATTCTATGCGGGCATCCTTTGCATAATTCTGGAGGACGATTAACAAGAGGTTTATCTTTTTTGGTTTTTCCAGCAACAATTTGCGGGATATGATCGGGCTTCATTTCTCCGATATGAAAAGACGCATCACGGCCATAAACTTTTAAACCCAGTCGTTCGCAATTATTTTGAATAAATGGTTCTAATTCTTCCAAAACAAAAACCTTTTTAACTTTTTTGCAAAAATCGCGGACCTTCTTTTCTGGGAAAGGATAGCTTATTGATAGTTTTAGATAAGAGGCGTTCGGATAATATTCTTTCGCATAAAGATATGTTACGCCGCTTGTGATAAAGCCGAGTTTTTTATCTTTGACTTCCATTTTATTAAGCGGGCTATTTTCGGCGAATTTTTTTAATTTTAATAAGCGGTTTTCGAGTTCGATATGACGCATCATGGCATAACGCGGAATCATGACGTATTTTTGCGGATTAGGCGTAAAGTTTTTTATGGGGACATCTTTTCTTTCTTGAATTGTCACGTTTTCTTTACTATGACAAATACGGGTTGTCATGCGGAAAATAACAGGCGTGTCAAACTTTTCGCTAATTTCAAACGCTTTTTTAATAAGTTCTTTTGTTTCTGATGGAGATGACGGTTCTAAAAGCGGCATTTTACCGACGCGTGCGAATAACCGATTATCTTGTTCATTTTGAGAGGAATGCATTCCCGGGTCATCACAGGTTACAATAACAAATCCTGCGTTAACGCCAGTGTAAGCGCTTGTCATAAACGGATCCATAGCGACATTTAAGCCGACATGTTTTCCAATATACATCGACCGTTTCCCGCCAATAGATGCCGCGTAAGCGATTTCAAAGGCGACTTTTTCATTAACGGACCATTGAGAGTCAATTTCTTTAAATTGAGATAAGAATTGTGTGATTTCAGTAGAAGGTGTTCCGGGATATGCTGCGGAAAATTCTAATCCAGCTTCATAAGCGCCGTAGGCTAAGGCTTCATTTCCGGAAAAAAGAACGGTTTTTTTAGTAGCCATGATGGATAATAAGGAATAATTGATTTATTGATTGAAAAAAAGGTTAATCATTGTTATTTTAATGAATATAAAATTTAAAATATATTATCATAATTTTTATAAATTCAAACAATTTTATTAAAGGAGGTTATTTATGATTATGTTTTTTTTGTTTCTTTTTATGGCGGGTATGATTGGTATTGGTATTTGGGGAATGAAGAAAACCTCAAGTATTGGGGATTTTTTCTTAGGCAATCGTAGTATTGGCCCGTGGATTTCTGCTTTTGCGTATGGAACAACCTACTTCTCTGCTGTTTTATTTATTGGATTTGCTGGAAAATTAGGCTGGGATTTTGGACTAAATGCTGTTTGGATAGGATTAGGAAATGCTTTTATTGGCGCGTTAGGTGCTTGGTTTGTTTTAGGTCGTCGTACGCGTATTATGACAAAAAATTTAGAAGCTATGACGATGCCGGAGTTTTTGCAAGAGCGTTATCAGGGGCGATTTATTAAAATGATCAGCGCGATTATTATTTTTATTTTTCTTCTTCCGTACACAGCTTCTATTTTTAAAGGATTGGGATATTTATTTGAAGTTTATTTTAAAATTCCGTATGATCAAATTCTTTTATGGATTGTTGTTATTACAGGGATTTATCTTGTTTTAGGTGGATATTTCGCTATCACACTTACGGATCTTCTTCAAGGGAGTTTGATGATCTTTGGCGTTGTGGCTATGGTTATTATTTTAGTTGGGAAAGCGAATCTTTTAGCTTCTGGGGATCTTATCTCTTTTATTCAGCAAAAATACGCACAGCATATCCCTTTAGAAAAACAACCGAATATTTTACAATTAGCGAGTTTGGTTTTTATGACATCTTTCGGTGTTTGGGGCCTACCACAGATGGTTCAGAAATTTTATGCGATAAAAAATGAGAAGGTTATCAAAACAGCCATGCTTGTGACAACGATTTTTTCTTTAATTATTGCTGTTTCTGCGTATTTTATTGGTGCTCTTTCCCATGTTTTTTATGAAGCCCTTCCTCTGGTGGATGGAAAACCAGCGATTGACCGTCTTATTCCAGATTTATTAACAAATTATATTCCTTCAGGGCTTATGATTCTGATTCTTCTTTTGATGCTTTCTGCTTCTATGTCGACATTATCTTCTTTGATTCTTGTTTCCGCATCAGCGGTGGCGATTGATCTTTACCAAGGGCATGTTAATCCGAAGGCGTCTAAAGAAAATTCTCTTTTTATGATTAGATTTCTAAGCGCTATTTTTATTGCCTTAGCGTATTTTATTGCTAAAAATCAGTTTTCTTTAATTGTGACTCTTATGTCTTTATCTTGGGGCGCTGTGGCAGGCGCGTTTATGGCGCCATATTTTTATGGTCTTTATTGGAAGAGGACAACTTTATGGGGAGCGAAAGTCGGTATGATAACAGGATTAGGTTTAGCTGTTGGATTATTCTTCCTTTGGGGGCCAGCTAAATCACCTTTAGCTTCAAGTATTGCAATGATTGTCCCTTTTATTGTTGTTCCTTTGGTAAGTTTATTTACGAAAGCTCCATCAAAACAGTTATTAGAAAAAGCGTTTAAGGATGTTTAAACAAAAAAACCGTAAACGAACCTGTGTGGTCCGTTTACGGTTTAGTATTTTGTTTGCTTATTGCTTTGATGTTGTTTGTTGAGTATTAAGATACTGCCCTAATTTAGCCCAAGTTTTTTTACCTACTTTTCCATCCACACTTAAACCGTTTTGTTCTTGAAATTCTCGAATGGCTTTTTTCGATTTTGGCCCGATTTTTCCATCAATAGCGCCTTGATAAAATCCAGCATTTTGAAGGGCTTGTTGAATTTGTTCATCACTTGGCTTTTCAATAACCATTGTGGCGCTAGGATTAGGGTCTTTTAAAAGTAATTGAGCGGCAGTGCCTCGGGGTTCTTGTGTCAGAATTTCATCTTCTGATTCTTCATCTAAAATAATGATTTCTTGATTCTTAGATAATTCATCTGGGGAAGTCATATCTGTTGGTTTATTGCGGCCGCATCCTGCAATAAAAATGATCATTCCCGCGATAATTATCAAGTAAAACTTTTTCATCCTTTCCTCCTTCATCCTCTTTGTAAAATTGTATATAAAAATTTTTGATTATTTATTTCTGCTGTATTAATTTCTCACTATAGGAGAAGGGCTTTCTTTTGTCAATGTGTTTCAAGATAATTTATGGCTTAAGGTTAAGAACGCGCCAAACAGGCCAGTCCAAAGATAAAGCCCCTCCAAAATAAGTGTTAATGCTTGTTAGAATATAGTCCGGATTTTTTAATAAGGAAAGTGGAATCCGTAGTGTTATTGTTTTAGCTTTTCTTTTCAATTCAACCGAACGGACCGAAAGCCGTTTATTTTGATCTGTAATTTTATAACGCAAGGAACCGAAGCGAATACGAATCTTGGGCATTGCGACAAAGGATGTATTTTTTTTATAGCCAAATAAAGATAAGCCGATACCAACATTTTTTCCTAATGGCCGGGATAAATGAATAGTGAAAATGATATTCCCATCATCTATTTTTGTGTAAATGCCTTTGATGCCTACGAAAGAGACGCGTTGTTTAAAAAGGAGTTCTCCGTCCGGAGATAAAATGTCTTGTTTTTTTTCTGAAAGTGCGACATCTTTAAAATCTCCGAACAGTTCATTAGGCCTGACAAAAGAAAGTAAATATTTTTTGCTGGAATTATATTGGGATGTATGGCGTTTTAGCGCTTTTTCTTTTTTGTTCATTTCTTGAGGCGTTAGGCTGTGGAATTTCCAGAGAATCTGATCTTTTAAGATATCCGGCGGAGTCAAATCAATATTAGGATGATGCCCCGGCGGTTGAGGCCATTTTTGAAAGTGAATCGGATAAGGATATATTTTCAAAAATGGCCTCAACCGCCGGGGCATCATCCTAATAT
>JAKQLT010000219.1 GCA_029567025.1 Candidatus Omnitrophota bacterium
GATTATGACCAAATTGAGTATGTTATTATCGACGGATCTTCTACAGACGGTACGGTTGCAGTTATAGAAGAGTTTATTAAAAAAAATTCGGGAAAAGATATAAAATTTATCAGTAAAAAGGATAACGGCATTTATGATGCGATGAACAAAGGCATCAAAATGGCCTCAGGCGAGATTGTAGGGATTCTTCATTCAGACGATTTTTATTCAGATAACGGGGTGATAAGAAGGGTTGTCGGTCATTTTTTAAGGACAGGTGTAGATTGTGTTTTTGCTGATTTGTTGATGGTTAATCAAATGGATGTATCTAAAATCGTGAGGTATTATCGGTCTGCTGGCTTTATGCTTGATTGGTTTGCTAGGGGTAATATGCCGGCCCATCCAACCGTTTTTATGAAGCGGAAATTATATGATAAATATGGATTGTTTAACGCAAAATATAAAATAGCTGCGGATTTTGATCTGCTTGTTCGTTTTTTAGCAAAAGGAAAAGCATCATATTATTATATTCCAGAAATTTTTGTTTATATGCGCGTGGGAGGGCGAAGCACCAAAGGCATACAGTCAACATATATCCTTAATAAGGAAATTTTGAGTTCCTGTCGCGAGAATGGAATTAAGACGAATGCTTTTAAAATTTATTCCAAATATTTTTTTAAAATATTTCAATTTTTTGGATGGCCAAAATAAAGAAAGTTTTAAAGTTTATGAAAATTTTAATTACAGGGGCAAATGGTTTTATTGGGAAGGCGCTTTGTAATTTTTTTGTGAGCGAGGGATTTAATGTTCGTGCAGCTGTGCGCTTAGAAAAAAAACTCAATCAACTTTCGGCGGGAATTGAAAAGGTTTGTGTTGGCGATGTTGGCCCGCAAACAGATTGGTCTGCGGCGTTAGAAGGGATCGATGTAGTTGTTCATTTAGCTGCTCGTGTCCACATTATGCGCGATGAGGCAAAAGACCCGTTAAGTGAGTATCGGCGCGTGAATGTGGAAGGGACCAGGCAATTAGCCCGGCGGCCATGGCCATCCGGGCTAAT
>JAKQLT010000001.1 GCA_029567025.1 Candidatus Omnitrophota bacterium
AGACGTTAAAATATTTTACGGCGGACAGTTCTTCTATGATAAAAAAAATATTGAAAGAAGTTTTAACGAAACAAGCGTCGATTTTATAATTCTTGGAGAAGGCGATATAACGGTATGCGAACTTGTAAGAACCGTTTATAATTCTTCAAATCCCGATTTATGCGACGGCATCTGTTATAAAAAAGACGGACATGTCGTTTTTACAAAACCGAGACAAATGCTCAAAAACCTTGATAATCTTCCTTTTCTTGATTTTACGGATATGTCTCTCAATGATTACGACGACAACGAACATCTGCCTCTTATGACTTCAAGAGGATGCGTATGGGCGTGCAAGTTTTGCAGCACTCATTCTTTCTGGGACGGATACAGGCAGATGTCTGCCGAAAGAATTCATCAGGAAATATCATATCACAAAATAGATTATCCGCAGGCCGGGCATATAGATTTTCAGGATTTGGAATTTAACGCCGACGTAAACAGGCTCAGAGATTTCTGCAATCTTCTTATAAAATATCCTCCTTTCGGCAGCAAACAGTATTGGCTGGCAAACGCGATAGTAAATCCTCTTATGACAAAAGAAATTCTTGCCCTTGTAAAAGAATCAGGATGCAAAAAATTGATTTTCGGAATAGAATCCGGCTCTCAGAGAGTTTTGGATTCAATGTCTAAAAAATATAAAGTGCAGGATGCAAAAAGAATAATCAAGGATGCTTATGACGTAGGTCTAAAAGTTACAACTAATTTTATGTTCGGTTTTCCCGGGGAAACTGAAGATGATTTTAACGAGACTCTTTCATTTATAAAAGAGGTAGGCAAATATATAGAAAGAGTGTATCCTTCAAGAACTTATTTTGCGATGGAAGAATTCAGTTATGTGTTTGACCATCCCGAGGAATTTAATATAAAAACGCCGTTTAACCATCATTTATACTGGCAGACTAAAGACGGCTCAAACACTTATCCCGTAAGATTAAAAAGATGCCAGAAATTTGAAGAAGTGTGCAAAGATAACGGAGTCAATGTAGACTGCGGAGTAAAAAC
>JAKQLT010000161.1 GCA_029567025.1 Candidatus Omnitrophota bacterium
GTTATCGGCGATGTCGGACAAGACGCCGATTTTGATCAAATTAAAAAGAAAGCCTTAAAATCCGGAGCTATCAAAGCCTATGTTTTAAATCTTCAAAAAGAACTCATTGAAGATTACGCTTTTTTGGCGCTTAAAGCCGGCGCGCTTTACGAAGGGAAATATAATTTAGCTTGCGCCTTATCTCGTCCCATCATCGCCCAACATCAGGTCGAAATTGCTTTAAAAGAAAAAGCTGATGCCTTAGCTCATGGCTGTACGGGAAAGGGAAACGACCAAGTGCGATTTGAAACAACTTTTCGGCTTATGGCCCCGCACTTGGAAATTATTGCGCCGGTGCGAACATGGGAATTTAAAACACGAGAAGAGGAAATCGATTACGCTAAGAAAAAAGGCGTTCAAGTTCCTGTCACCAAAAAAAGCCCTTATAGCATTGATACCAATATTTATGGACGAGCTATTGAATGCGGGATATTAGAAGATCCATGGAAAGAACCTCCGGAAGACATTTATGCCATGACGGTTAGCCCTTTAAAAGCGCCCAATAAGCCGACATATATTGAAATTGATTTTGTGAAAGGATTGCCTAAAAAAATCAATGGGAAAAGTTATACTGCGGTCGAACTTGTTAAGAAACTCAATGAAATCGGCGGTAAAAATGGAGTGGGGCGAGTCGATATGATCGAAAACCGACTCGTCGGTATTAAATCGCGGGAAAACTATGAAAATCCCGCGGGAACAATTCTTTACACGGCTCTCAATGACCTTGAAACTTTAGTTCTTGATCGAGAGACTCTTCATTATAAACAACACGCGTCACAAAAATATGCGGAACTGATTTATTACGGGCTATGGTTTACGCCATTAAAAACACAGCTCGATGAATATTTCAAAAAAATTCATACCCAGACAACAGGAACAGTACGACTTAAACTGTATAAAGGAAATTGTACCGTTGTTGGGCGAAAATCTCCGTATTCACGATATAAACAAAAAATGGCGACGTATGGACAAGGCGATCAGTTTGATCAAAAACTCGCATCCGGATTTAATTCCTTATGGGCCATGCCCTATATGAAATAAAATTTCCATAAAAAGGATTTTCTTATGTCAAAAAAACTTTGGGGAAGCCGATTTGAAAAACAAACCAGTCAATTAGCAGATGATTTTAGCTTTAGCATTTCTTACGATAAACGACTGGCTAAATATGATGTCAAAGGAAGCATTGCGCATGCGACCATGTTAGGCAAATGCAAAATCATTCCTCAAAAAGACGCTACAAAAATTATTTGTGGATTAAAAAAGATCCTGACAAAAATAGAAAAAGAACAATTTTCTTTTGACTCTAAAGCAGAAGATGTGCATACCAACATTCAAACAGAATTAAAAAAACTGATTGGTCCTGCGGCGGATAAATTGCATACCGCGCGTTCACGCAATGATCAAATCGTTCTTGATATGAAAATGTATTGCATGGATGAATTGTCTACATTAATGACATTAACGACAAATTTACAAAAAAGCATTCTTTGTTTTGCAAAGAAAAATCCGGATATTATCATCCCAGCTTATACGCATTTACAAGCGGCACAAGTTGTTTTATTGGCGCATCATATGCTCGCATATATCGAAATGCTCGAACGAGACAAAGGGCGGCTCATG
>JAKQLT010000019.1 GCA_029567025.1 Candidatus Omnitrophota bacterium
GACTCAAACCGCGACTTTAAACGAACATCACCATAAACATTTTCTTTTTTTACAACAACTGTCGGTGTTTCTTCTTTCTGGCCACTATGTTCAACTAAAACACTGTGAATATCCACGCCTAAATACTTCGCGTAAATCTTCACAAATCCTTTGATATAATACGATGATACATTGCCAATTTTGTATCCTTCCTCAATTCCTTTAAGGACATCCAAAGGCACTTTGGTGGACTCATGAATGCTTTCTAAAGATAAACCTTTCGACTCTCGAGCTTTCTTTAAAATATCACCCCTAATATCTTGTATCGGTTTCTTCGCCGAACCACTCGAATAACGTTCTTTTAATTCTTTATACCCTGAATTATGATTCTGCAGATTTTTGTTCATCGCCTTGTTCTTTTTGTTTATCATCACTATTATTCTCTGATGTTTTCATGTTTTCCAAAAGCCATTGCTCTCGATCTACTAAAAGATCTCTGGGTTTACTCCCGCAATAAGGGCCTACAATTCCTTTTTGTTCCATCATATCAATAAGCCGTGCGGCCCGCGTATAACCCAATCGCATGCGACGTTGTAAAATAGAAACCGAAGCCTGCCCGGTCTCAATAACCAATTTCACAGCCTCATCATAAAATTCATCTTTCTCGCCACTATCAATACTCGATGAAGATTGTTGCTGTAAAATGCTGTCATCATAAATCGGTGCCTGTTGGTCACGTATAAATTGTAAAACACGACTCGTTTCTTTTTCATTAACAAAATTCCCTTGCCCGCGCGTAGGTTTCGCGTCTCCCGGCTGAATAAAAAGCATGTCTCCTCGTCCTAAAAGAGTTTCAGCACCATTAGAATCTAAAATAACCCGCGAATCATTTTTTTGCGCGACCTTAAAAGCCACACGGGCTGGTAAATTCGCCTTAATAACGCCTGTAATGACATTAACCGACGGACGCTGTGTCGCTAAAATTAAATGAATACCGACCGCACGCGATAATTGCGCAATACGCGTAATGGCACTTTCCACTGTCTTAGCGGACACCTGCATTAAATCCGCTAATTCATCCAAAATAACAACGATATAAGGCATCTGATTGCCTTTTTCGTTATAAATTTTAATATTTTTCGAGCCATCCGCAGATAATTTTTTATAACGATTTTCCATTTCTCCAACCACCCAATGAAGGACATTCGCGGCTTTTTTGGTATCTGTTACCGTCGGGCATAACATATGAGGAATGCCATTATATTGAGCTAACTCGACCATTTTAGGATCTACCATCACAAGCCTAACCTCTTGCGGTGTGGCATTAAACAATAACGACATAATAATCCCATTGACACAAACGGACTTTCCGGATCCTGTCGTTCCCGCGATAAGTAAATGCGGCATTTCCGCCAAATCTGCAATCATAGGCGCCCCGGCGATATCTTTACCTAAAGCTAAAGTTAATTTTGATTTCTGGGCACTTTTACGATACTCTTCGCTCGATAAAACATCTTTCAAATAAACAAAAGAAGAATCCGAATTAGGCACCTCAACGCCAATACGATTTTTTCCCGGAATAGGCGCCACAATTCTTACCGTCGGAGCGCGCATCGCCAAAGCAATATCATCTTGAAGCGTTGTAAATTTTTGAACTTTAACGCCGGGCGCGGGCTCTAATTCATAGCGCGTAATGGCCGGACCGCGTTCAATATCCGCGACTTTCGCCATCACGCCAAAATTCGCTAATGTTTCCTCTAATAATTTCGCCCCATTCATTAAATTATCTTGTATCTTACTGCTGGAAATTTCTGGCGGGTCTTCTAATAAATCCAAAGAAGGCAAATGATACTCGCCAACTATTTTTGGTTCTTCTACACTTTCTTTTTCTTTATTTGTTGATGTAGGCGCTATTTTTATTTTTGGCTTATCTGTTTTCTTTTTAATGTTCTGTTTTATCTCTGCCTCTTCCATATCATCTGTAGTATCTTCAAAATTTTCTACAGTCTTTTCAATATTTTTCTTAAAATCCGCTTTCAAAGAAACTATCGGAGCTTTGGGCTTCATTTGGGCTTGAATTAATTTCTTCTTTTCTATATTCGCTTGCCAGAGATGAATAATCGATTGCAGTTTTTGAACTCCCAATAACATTAATGGCGTTACTAAAAATTCTCCGGTAATGATTAAAGCTAAAGCACCTAAAGTCAAAAGAATGATATAGGCCCCTGTTGACCCTAAATAACGCACCAAAAAATCAGCGACAAAAGAACCTATCAAGCCTGCTCGCTCAAAACGAAAAACATGTTCTTGCGGGCCGAGCATGCTCAATAAAGAACTGCCAACGATAATTAAAATTATCAAACTTAAAAATTTAGAAAAAGAAAACTCAAGTTCTCGAAGCGTAAATTTATTCCAACTCCAAAAAAACAATAAAAGGACTAATGTATACGCGCTATAACCAAAAATAAAAAAAAGAATTCCTGCAGAATACGCGCCTGTGCGTCCAATCAAATTACGAGCTGGAATATTAGGATGGGAACTTAACCACGGAAGGTCTTCAGGGACAAAAGAAAAAAGACTGGCCAAAAGGATAATTCCTATGGCCAGAATAATAATTGCTTTAATCTCACTGATATGTTCTTGTTTCATGAGGAAAGAAAAATTTTTCTACCAAGAATGCTTACAGAATTGCCTTATTCGTTTAAAGCCTGTTTGATGCTTAAATTCATTCGATGCATCTGATCAATTTCCACAAGCTTAACTTTCACGCGATCGCCGACTTTCACAACCGTATTAATATCTTTCACATAACCTTTTGCGACTTCAGAAACATGAACTAACCCTTGACGGCCAGGTAAAAATTCACAAAAAGCGCCATAATTCTCAACACGCGTGACTTCGGCGTCATAAATCTTACCGACTTGCGGAACTTCAACTAATCCTTTCACATACGCTAAAGCTTGATCCGCGGCTTCTTTGGTCATCGCGGCAATAAAAACCTTGCCATCATCATCAATATCAATCGATTCAGCGCCGGTTTGTTCAATAATTTTCTTAATGGTCTTGCCTCCCGGGCCAATAACCTCGCCTATTTTTTCCTGCGGAATCGTAATAATCAAAATTCGTGGCGCATGTTGAGAAATATCCGTTTTGGGCTTATCAATGACCGCGGTCATTTTATCCAAAATTTGCAATCGCGCACTTTTGGCCTGTTCAATACCTTTGCTTAAAACCTCGATGGGAACGCCTTTTATTTTAAGATCTAATTGAATCGCAGTAACGCCATTTTTACTTCCCGCAATTTTATAATCCATATCTCCAAAATGATCCTCAATACCCATAATATCCGTCAACAAAGAATATTTCCCATTTTCGCCAAACACAAGCCCAATAGAAATTCCAGCCACAGGATTTTTAATCGGAACACCCGCGTCCATTAAACTTAAACACCCCGCGCAAACACTCGCCATGCTCGATGACCCATTCGATTCTAATATTTCAGAAACAATTCGAATCGTATAAGGAAACTCATCTTTCGTGGGTAAAACGCCTTTTAACGCTTTTGCCGCTAATGCGCCGTGTCCGATTTCTCGTCGTCCAGGACCTCGACTCGCACGTGTTTCTCCCACACTAAAAGACGGAAAATTATAATGAAGCATAAAATTATTATAAGAAACGCCTGTTAAAGATTCCACCATCTGTTCATCACGCTTCGTTCCTAACGTAACAACTGCTAAACTTTGTGTTTGTCCACGCGTAAATAAACTAGACCCGTGTGTTCTCGGAAGGACATCGATCTCACAGGAAATAGTGCGAATATCTTTTAATCCTCTCCCATCAGCACGTAAATTCTTATCAAAAATAAGATCGCGGACTATATCATATTCGATTTGATCTAAAATTTCTTTAATATTCGATTCCGTAACATCTCGTCCTTCCACTTTATATGGTTCAAAAATCGTCATGTCTTTTAAAACTTCGTCGATAACAATCTGACGCGCCTTTTCACGCTCTATTTTATCCGCGACTTTGTACACATTTTTTAAAGATTCCAAACATAAAGATTCTACTTGAGGACGTAATTGAGGATGCGGGCTAAATAAAACAACATTGGCTTTTGATTTCCCACATTGTTGTTTAAATTTTTCTTGAGCATCTATCAAAGGTTTAAGATTCTCTTGAGCGAATTTAAGGGCTTCTACCACTTTCGCTTCTGGAATCTCTATTCCTTCTCCTTCAATCATCACAATGCCTTGTTGAAATCCAGCCACGACCAATTCCAAAGACGCCTGTTCGCGTTCTTGATAAGAAGGATTAACCATCAACCGATCATTCGCCAAACACACACGCACCGCGCCCATCGGCCCCTCAAAAGGAATATCAGAAATATGAAGAGCGGCAGAAGCGCCTAAAAGAGCTAAGACATCCGGATCGTTTTAGCTCTTTTAGGC
>JAKQLT010000100.1 GCA_029567025.1 Candidatus Omnitrophota bacterium
CCCTAAGGAAGACCAGGAAGTTAAAGAAGAGGGCTTTCGTTATCCCGGGCCGAAACCTAACTCCAAAGAAACAGCAATAGTACTTTTGGCGGATTCGGTTGAAGCTGCAGCCAGGGCAATAAAAGAACCTAACCCGGCCAAGATAGAAGACTTGGTGCATAAAGTCATCAATAATAAATTCATCGACGGCCAGCTTGATGAATGCGACCTGACATTAAAAGACTTAGAAAAGATATCGGCGGTATTTATCAGGCTTCTTTGCGGCATCTACCATAGCCGTACAAGTTATCCCGAAAATAAAACTAATCAGCCATAAAATGGTAAGGGTAACCGTAAAGAACCTCCAAAAAAAAGTTTCTCTCCGGCAGCGGGAAATAAAAAAGATTATCAGTAAAGTACTACAGTCAGAAAAAAAGGGGATTAAAGGTGAAATCAACGTTTCTTTTGTAAACGACCCTTTAATACGTAAACTAAATAAAAAATACCTTAAAAAAGATTCGCCTACCGATGTTTTAGCTTTTAATATAGGGGATATAAAAGAAAAAACTAAGCTATACGCCGATATACTTATATCAGCCGATACGGCCCTGCGAAACGCAAAAATATTTAAAACTACGCCTGATTACGAACTCAAGCTTTATTCCGTACACGGCATCCTGCATTTATTAGGCTATGATGACCATTCTTTAAAAGATAAAAAGATAATCCGCAAAAAAGAACTAAAATATGTCCATCCATAAAACCGAAGCAATAATCTTAAGGCGCATGGATTTCAGGGAAACCTCGCTAATCGTCGATTTCTACACGCGCGATTTCGGAAAGATGAGCGGGATACTAAAAGGGATCCGCCTTGAGCCGAATAAATTCGCATCAACCGTTGAAATATCCTCACATAATGAGATTGTTTTTTATAAAAAAATAAATACTGCACTGCATCTCGTAAGCGCCTGCGACTTAAGGGACAAATTTTTTAATTTACGCGGGAGCATTATTAAAACGGGAATAAGTTCTTTTATGATGGAGCTGGTATCT
>JAKQLT010000115.1 GCA_029567025.1 Candidatus Omnitrophota bacterium
TATTTCCGCTGTTTCTTTATCCCGGACTTCTCCGACCATCATCACGTCGGGATCATGACGCAGCATCGATCGAAGCCCTTCTGCAAAACTTAAACCGATCTTGGGATTCACTTGAATTTGCGTGATGCCATTTATTTGATATTCAATAGGATCTTCTATCGTAATAATTTTCTTTTCTTTCAAATGAAGGCGCGTCAGACAAGAATAAAGCGTTGTTGTTTTTCCGCTTCCCGTCGGACCTGTCAAAAAAATAATGCCGTATGGCTTCTCGATCAGCCTATTTAAAATATTTTTTTCTTCTTCACTAAAACCTAACATATCGAGTGATACTAACGCTGTCCTATTAAGAATTCTCAAAACAACACTTTCTCCTAAAGGCGTCGGCAAAAAAGACGCGCGCACATCTAAATGAACATCTTCTATTTTTATTTGAAATCGGCCATCTTGTGGCATCCGTCTTTCAGCAATATTCAAATGACATAAAATTTTGACCCGTGAAATAATCTCATCTTTGAAATATTTAATATCCCGTGGCGCTTGAGCGTCATATAAGACACCATCCACGCGATAACGAATAGATAAAAAATTTTCAAAAGGTTCAATATGAATATCCGTAGCGCGATTGTGATACGCTTGAGATAACATTTGATTTAGAAATTTACTAATCGAGGCCTCGGTTTGTTTTTCGTCCATGATAGAAATGTCTTTTGAAAGATCTACTCCTTTCGAAGAATCATTCATCATTTTCTCAATTGTATCAGCGCCAAAACCATAATAATGAGTGATGGCGGGTTTTATTTCTTGTTCATCCACTAAAATTGTTTTTAGAATACCGGAGAAAACAATGCCAATTTCATCTAAAATTTCCACATCTAAAACGCGGGCCGATGCAATAGTCAAAATATTATTTTCCATTGCAACAGGCAAAATTTGATAATACAAAGCTATCTGCGCTGGAATTTTTTTAATAATTTCTTCTGAAATCTCCAACTTTTTTAATGATATTAGCTGTTTATTTGTCATATCTTTAATATAATTTGATTTTTCATCAAATATCAAGACAATAAAAAACCCCCAACAGAATCTGTAAAGATTCTACTTGAGGGATGAACTTAATTAAAATATACCTGATTTTTTAAAATATGACAAATAAAAATTCTTTTCTAAAAAAATATTTGGTGGATCGGATGGGAGTCGAACCCACGGCCTCCTCGTTGCGAACGAGGCGCTCTCCCAACTGAGCTACCGACCCACAAAAAATAGCATCAATGTCGCGCACTTCAAAAAAATCTTTCTCCCTACCCTGACCATCCTTTTTAACATTTTTTAAGGAAGTCAAGATCCCGATGCTACGCTTCGGGACTGAACTACCGACCCCAAAAAAATAAACTAATGAAAATTATCCTAATGTTGCTCCTCTGTCAATAAAATTCTTTTCCCAGCGCTCCTTAAGTCAATTAAAAAAATGCAATCATTTTAAAGAATCCCGCGATAAGCCTCGTTTCCCCCATTAACCGCTTTTAAAAAAGCCGGAAACACGCGCGAAGGCACAACCATTTCCGTTACCTTTTGATGCGTCACATCTTCAAAAATCATCGTCATTCCCCGTCGGCCATCATCATCCGTATAATGCTTGACATAAATGCTAAAATGCGAACCTAAATAATCCCATTCAATTAAATCATTTATTTTAGCCATACCCAATTCCTTTCATCCCAACATTTCTTTTAAAATATCCCTGACTTATTTCTTAAATAAATTAAATTCTTTTAATTCCTTTAATTGACGCGAATAATCCAAATAAGGAATGATCGTGGAATAATGATCTGTCCAAATCCTGACAGCTCTCGCTGATTCTTTTGAAACTTCTTGCCACTTTAGATCATTGATCAAATGACGATAACTCTCTTTATCCCAAGTAACCGCGACCCAATTCGACGGGAAATGAGCGCCTTTTTTTTCTTTATCATTCTTATAACACACCTGGCCGTCCAAAGAAAAAGCTGTCGCAAATAAAGCCTTATGGGCATTAATATAACGATTAGACACATGAAATAAAACAATTCCATTATCGCGAATAACCGTACGATAAAGCTCAAGCGCTTCTTTGGTTAATAAATGAACCGGAATAGCATCACCGCTAAACGCATCTAAAATAAGAAGATCATATTTATTTTTTGCTGTTTTCCCTAAAGATAATCTTCCGTCTCCAATGACATAACTAATTTTCCCGGAAGAGCGATTAAGAAAACTAAAATATTTCTTAGCCATAAGGATCACGTCCTTGTCCAATTCAAAAAAATCGACTGCCTGCGAACCATTTAAATAAGCCGCTATCGTACCCGTGCCAACGCCTAAGGCGCCTATTGCTTTAAAATTAAAAACATCCGACGTCAACACTTCTCCCACAGGAGATTTTAACGAATAATATGTTAACGGAATTGGTTTTTTTGCTTCATCTAAATATTGCGCGCCATGAATCGTTGTCCCATGCAAAAGCCATCTAACCCCAAAAGAATCTAAAACGCTTAATGTCCCATAATAATTACGCGACTCATAAACATTTTCTTCGGCTGACCAATGATTTTTGATAATAGGCTCTAAAGAAATTATCACGACCAAGCTTAAGATAAAATTTAAATAATATTTTCTCAATTTTGAAAAAATAATAACAAAAAGCACAAGCAAAGAACCTATTGAAAAAATATCATTTTTCGGAAATAAAACAGGCCAAGAAATCAAAAAAGAAATAAGAAAAAGAATATAAATCATATACCAGGCCTTTCCTTTTGTCCTTTGCTCCATTAAAAGGCCAATACTTATTAAAAGAAAACCTCCGAAATATTCTAAAAATGCCGTTGTTACCAAAGGAAGAATCCAAGAAACAATAACGCCGCCTAAAAATCCGCCAAAAGAAATAATAAAATAATATCGCGGAAGCTCATCAATATCTTCTGGTTTATGTTGATAAAGTTTGCGTTGGGCCAATAAACACATAAGAAACGTGAAGCATAGCATGAGCATTAAACTCACTAAAACAGGAAATATTTTCGCGTTCATTAAAAAATAAAACACAACGCCAAAACCAATAATAAAATGACTTTTTGTCTCAATCCACAACGGGGAATACGGACGGCTCTTAAAATTAAGGACAAAAGACAATAAATAGATCGCTAACGGAATAACCCACAAAAGCGGCACAGGAGCAATTTCGGCTGTCATAATATTGGTGGCTGATAAAAACATAACAACACCAGAAGCGCCGTATAAAAGCCATAACAACATTTTTTTTGAATCTGTAGGCGTTCTTATTAGCTTCTGTTTTTCTTCTAAAGGCACGGAAATCATTTTGACAGCGGCCAGCTGTAAAAGAATCAGAATAATATATAGCCCGCGCCAGATATATTGTTGAAGATGAAGATCAAAAAACAGCTCAAAATAAAAAGGATAAGATAGTAAAGCAAGAAACGATCCTAAATTAGAAACAGCAAATAACGCGTAAGGATTATCTTTTTCTTTTAAATCCGACGAAGCTAACCAGGATTGATAAAGAACGCTTGATGTTGAAAGAACAAAAAATACTAAACCAATCGTCGCGAACAATTGCCAAAAAACATCAAAAACAAAAGGAATGTTTTGAGGAACATATTGTGCAGGCAATAATCGCCCGGGGAAAGACAACAGCGGAAGCAAAATAAGAATCATATGATAATAGCGATACCGCCTGATTCCTATATTTTCTAAAACAAAACATGAATATTGATATCCAGCTAAAAGACAGGCCTGAAAAAAAACAAGACAAGCGCCCCAAACTAAATAACTTCCGCCAAAATGAGGCAAAAAGGTCTTCCCGACGATAAGTTCTATTTGAAATAATAAGAAGGCGGATAAAAAAACAATTGTCCTCAAAAGCCCTATAGGCCGCATATCATTTTCTCCTTAACTTATCTAATCGGCGGCAAAATACCTTTTTCTATATAAACAGGACGAATTTTTTCCCGAAGCCGTGGTAAATTCTTTAAAAAAATAACCGCTCCCAGAAAACACAAAACACCGCATAATAACAAAGCATACGGGGCTCCTATCTTATTCGCCAATCCTCCGGCAAATAAACTTCCTAACGGCGCCATGCCTAAAAAAGATACCGTATAAAGACTCATAATCCGCCCGCGTTTATCTTCATCCACGATTGTTTGAAGAATGGTATTACTCGCCGCCATCTGCACCATGACGGCAAAACCCACAAGGCCTAAAATCATCATAGAAAACCACAAAATTGTCGATAAAGAAAAAAAAGCAATCCCGATTCCAAAGAAAACAGATGCTACTCCAATCATTTTCACTAATCCCAAAACACTTTTACGTCCCGCTAAATAAATCGACGCAATAAGCGCGCCAACCGCGGGCATAGACAATAAAAATCCTAATGTCTTCGGTCCGCCGTGAAAAACTTCTTTTGCGAAAACAGGCATGAGAACTTGAGACGGCGCGGTCATAAAACTGACGAGTCCTGAAAGTAATAAAATATAACGAATAGGAATAAAACGAAACGCGTAAATAAATCCTTCTTTAAGATCATCCCAAATATGATTTTTAGACACCCCATTCACCTTAGGTGTAATCCGCATCACTAATAAAGAAAAAATGACCGCTAAATAACTCAAAGTATTTAAAACAAAACAGGCCCCCTCACCGATTAAAGAAATGACTATTCCGCCGATAGATGGGCCAATAAGACGCGCCGCGTTAAACATCGAAGAATTAAGCGCAATCGCATTGCCTAAATCATCCTTATTCTCTATCATTTGAATAATAAAGGCATGGCGAATCGGAATCTCAAAAGAAACCACCATTCCTAAAAAGAAACTTAAAACTAAAATATGCCAAATTTGAATCGTATGCGTTAACACAAGGATAGAGACTATCAATGTCTGAAGCATTTCTAACGATTGAGCCATAATTAAAATATGGTGGCGATTATATCTGTCTGAAATAACACCCGCAAACGGCGTTAAAAAAAGTGTTGGAATCTGGCCTAAAAAAGCCGTAACGCCTAACAACAACGAAGAGCCCGTCAAGCGATACACCAGCCAGCTCATCGCAAGCTGTTGCATCCATGTCCCGACCAAAGAAATTATTTGGCCGCTAAAAAACAAACGATAGTTACGCGAGGAAAGGGCGCGAAAAATAAATTTAATATCAAATTGAGCGCTGTTAAGCTGAGAATGATTTAACGCCATAATGATTGTTACCTTAACATAAAAAACGTTCACAGGCAAAAGCCAAACAATATTCTTCGTTAAGAATCTTACTGATTTAAATTTCTTTTTCTAATAATTGATTCGCGCGAGCAATAGCTTGTTTCATATTTGAGAAAACATTATCTTCCCCTATTAATTCATACAAATTCGTTTTTACGATCTCATTCAGTGGCTGGACATGAAGTCCTGTAACAATCAAATGAATGTGTCTCTTTTGACATTTTTCATAAAAACGTTGTAAAGCGCGCAAGCCCGTTGAATCAATTAAAGGCACATCACAAAATCGTAAAATCCGGACCTTTGATTTATCACTTACTTGACGGTCAATCTCATCAAAACGGTTGACCGCACCAAAAAATAACGGTCCGTGAATCTCATAAACCTGAACCCCGGCAGGAACAGAAATTTTTAACAAAGAATTATCGTCCATGCTTTCCGGTTCTTGAATTTCTTTCATAATCAATTTTATACTTGTCGCGTCTGACATACGTTTCATAAAAATAAAAGCGGATAAAATAACGCCAACCTGAATAGCCGCTGTTAAATCAACAAAAATCGTTATAAAAAAAGTAATTAAAAGAATATATTTCCCCGACTGCGAACGCCTCAAAAGAAAAAGAAAAGAACGCCACTCGCTCATATGATAGGCAACGACAACAAGAATACCTGCCAAACAGGCTAATGGGACAAATTTAATCCATGGGCCTAAAAAAAGCATAATAATTAAAATCGTCAGCGCGTGAATAATCCCTGCAACCGGTGTTCGTCCTCCATTTTTGATATTCGTAACCGTTCGAGCAATCGCTCCCGTCGCTGGCATCCCGCCAAAAAGCGCGGAACCGATATTCGCGATTCCTTGTCCCACAAGCTCTGTATTCGAACGATGTTTTCCACCGATCATCCCGTCAGAGACAACCGCGGAAAGAAGCGATTCAATCGCACCTAAAATAGCAATGGTCAATGCCGGCTGAAAAAGTTCTTGAATCCTTTTCAACCCTACAGAAGGCAAAAAAGGAAACGGTAAAGTATGCGGCAAATCCCCAAAACGGCTTCCAATAGTTTCAACAGGAAGTTTAAATAAAAGTGTTAACCCCGAAACAATAATCAAAGCAATAAGCGCTCCGGGAATTTTTCTGGAAACTTTAGGCCAAATAACAATAATCAGGACCGTCAATAATCCTAAAAAAAACGCGTCCATATTAAACGTCCCTCTGTTCTCAAAAAAGATTCGCCATTTTTCTAAGAATTCCGGCGGAACATTAGAAACATTTAATCCAAAGAAATCTTTAATCTGAGAAGAAAAAATAATAACAGCGATCCCGCTTGTAAAACCAACAATCACCGAATGCGGAATAAATTTTATAATGGTCCCAAAACGGGCTAACCCCATAATCACAAGCATTATCCCAGCCATTAAAGTCGCTAAAACCAAACCATCAATTCCGTATTGCTGGACAATGCCATAAACAATCACCACAAAAGCACCCGTCGGCCCACCGATTTGTACACGGCTTCCGCCAAAAACAGAAACCAAAAATCCAGCGATAATAGCCGTAAACAGGCCTTTATCCGGGGAAACGCCAGAGGCAATCGCAAAGGCAATCGCTAAGGGAATAGCGACAACACCCACAATAACACCGGCTATCGCATCAGAAATAAATTGTTGTTTAGAATAATTTTTAAGACACGTCAAAAACTTCGGGGCAAACATATTTTATCCTTTCTTCTAAAAGTAAAAAGACCCTGTTTCTAAAAAACAGGGCCTTAAACCAATCAATATGTTAATTTCTTATCCTATTAAAAAAAGATTATATTCCTCTCTTTCTCAATATCAAATAATAATTCAAAAATCTTCATCTATGAAGATTGAGGGAAATCAAACTTAATATCAACATCTTTTCTATCGTCTTCGCTAATTTTAAACATTTCTTTCGGAATCAAATTAAGCATACGCGCCACAAACATATCTGGAATCTGATTAATTCTGATATTATAGGTGTTCACGGAATCATTGAAAAATTCTCGACGGTCAGCTATTTGGCTTTCCAAAGAACTTACGCGGCCTTGCAATTGAAGAAAATTTTGATTCGCCTTAAGGTCAGGATAATTTTCTGCAACCGCGAAAAGATTTTTTAAAAGTCCGGACAATTCACCTTCTTTTTGAGCAGAAACGCCCACACCTTTAGCCTGAATACACGCGGTTCTTGCGGCTGTTATTTTTTCTAACGTCTCACGTTCATATTTCATATACCCGCTACAAACCTGAACAAGTTTCGGAATCTCATCATGGCGCTGTTTTAATAAAACATCGATATTCGCCCAGGCCTTTTCTATATTACGCGAAAGTTGGACAAGCCCGTTATAAATAGCAATGAAATAGAGCACAACACCGACGACTATAAACAAAAAAACCGCTAAAATAAAAATTGTTAAGACCATAAAACGCCTCCTTTTTAAAAATTAAACCGCATCAACAGATATCCTAACATCCCTAAAGCTAAAAGAGCTCCGCCAAAAACACCACCTAAGGCCTGCCAAGACAATCGCGACACTAAATCTTTTTGACTGCAATCAGAAATAATAAAAACTTCATTCTTATCTCCTTTATGAATAATCAGCTGGCTTTGTTCTTCTAAAGACATCTGATTAATCTCTTCTTGAAGCAAATCCTCTTCTATACGAGAAACAGCGGCGTTCCATTCCGAAACGCTAATAGTTCCGTCTTGATTGCTATCGACTTGAGCCATGGCTTGAGGATTGTTCTTTAAAGAAGCAATGCGAGAAACTAATTTTTCTTTACGCCTGTTAAAATAATCTTCTTGACTAATGTTGGCCGCAGTCCCTAAAACATAAACAGCATCATTCTCATGAATACGCCATTCTTTAAAACGCAAACGGTAATTCCCTAAAAAACTTTTATACCCGATATGATTCGCTTCCATAAAATCAATCAAAGACGTTGGTAAAACCTTTCCTAATCCGGTCTCAAAATAAAAACTCATCTTCATTATCTGTTCAGCCCTTTGGGGAGATACTAACACTGTGCCCGTGCCATCATCAATCATAAAAGGAGAAAAACAACTATCCCCTTGCACAATAGTAACCCAGCGGCTTGATTTACCGCTACTTTGATAACGCTCAATCTGATAACGATAAAAAACACAATCCGTTTTTGTCAAAGGACTTTTATGCAGGATCTTATTTTTTTTAGCTTTTCCGACTAACTCCACTAATCCTAAGGCAAGGCCTCGAATAGTTGACGTCGGAATATTCTCTATTTTTCTTTTACGGCGTAAAGACTGAAATCCTCCAAAAAAAATAAAAACACCAACACCAAAAAGAAATAGGGCTGTTCCTATCGATCTATCTTCAGGCATAAAAAACCTTTTCTCCTGCAGATGCCAAAAAAATACACGAAAAAATTATTTCTATTTGCTCGGCTCCATATGAATCATAACTTCTGTCACTTCAGGCATAGCTTTTTTAATAGCTTGCTCAATATCATGGCTGATCTCATGCACTGTGTTTAAAGAATTATTTGGCTTCATCTGAACATGAAGGTCCAGATGAATATCATCGGATCGTCCATGAGAACGGATTTTATGACAAGACCGAACGCCTTTTGTCTGTAACACAATATCTTCAATCGCTTTAATATCGGTAATAACCACTTTATCGCAAAGGACA
>JAKQLT010000128.1 GCA_029567025.1 Candidatus Omnitrophota bacterium
GGGTTTACCGAAGAGTTTTCAGAAGCCATGGATGATGATTTTAATACACCTAAAGCATTAGCTGCTATTTTTAATTTTATAACGGATATTAATAAATTTATAGATTCCCATGAGGAAAATATAAAAGTTGATGTATTAAGCGATTGGAGTAATAAATTTCTAAAGAAAATATTAGGTTTAAAGGTTGAGGATATTGTAAGAATAGAAAGATTTCATTTGTCAATACCAGGTATTACTGTGGAATGCTCTGTTGCTCTTTCTGGAGAAGAAAAGGAAAAGGTGAGGCAATTTGTTGAATCTCGAAAAAAGGGAGATTTTAAAGAATCAGATAGAATGAGAAATGCTTTTAAAGAAAAAGGCATCGTTATAGAGAATACAAAAAATTCTTTGGTTATTAGGAAAGCTTGATATGAAAGGGAAATTTATTACATTTGAAGGATCTGAAGGTTCAGGCAAAAGCACACAGATTATGCTTTTAGCACAATATTTAAAAAACAAAAGAAAAAAAGTCTTGGTCTTGCGTGAGCCCGGCGGCGTGATGATTAGTGAAAAAATTCGCGATATTCTTTTAGATGTTGATAATAAGAAAATGAGTGATGTCTGTGAGATGCTTTTATATATGGCGGCACGCGCGCAACTGGTCGAGGAAGTGATAGCCCCCGCTTTAACAAAAGGGATGATTGTCCTTTGCGATCGTTTTTTAGATTCAACACTTGCCTATCAAGGATATGGCAATGGTATTGATTTAGAAATGATAAAAAAAATAGGGTCTTTCGCTACAAAGCATATTACGCCGGATTTGACCTTTGTGTGCGATATGCCGGCGCGTAAAGGGTTGTCCCGTATTCGTCGTGTCAAAGATAGAATAGAACAAAGAAAATTAGCGTATCATAATAGAGTCCGTCGAGGATATTTAGATATCGCGAAAAAGGATCTCAAAAGAGTTAAGGTTCTTCAAGGCGATAACCCTAAAGAAGAAATTCACGCACGCGTGATTTCATGTGTTGAGCGTTTATTAAAATCCTAAAAGATGTTACAAAAAGATATTTTAATCTGTCGTTCGGTTGTTGATCGTTTTGCGGTTTTTTTAAAATCCCAAAAGATGGCGCATGCGTATTTATTTATTGGTACGCCTTTTATCGGGAAAAGTGAAACAGCTTTCGCGATTGCTAAATTGGTAAATTGTTTATCTTTTAACGAAGATGCTCCTAAAGAATTCTGCGATGTTTGCGAGTCGTGTCGCAAAATTAATATAAGGCAACATCCTGATGTGCATTTCATTGATGTTTTGGAGAATAAAACCACTATTAGTATGGAGCAGATACAAGGGATTTTAGAACAAATGCGATTAAAACCTTTTGAGGCGCGAAAGAAAGTTTTTATTATTAAAAACATTGAGAATATTCAGCATGAGGCCGCACACACTCTTTTGAAAACTTTAGAAGAGCCGACAAAGAATAGCTTATTTTTATTGACGACCTCTTCTTTGGAAAAGAATTTAGATACTATTATTTCGCGTTGTCATGCGATTTATTTTCCGTTGATGTCCAGAGCTGTTTTGAAACAACGTTTGATGGTAGAAGAAAAACAAGAAGAACAAAAGGCGCATTTTTTGGCGTATTATACGCAAGGATGTCAGGGGCGTGTAAGGGTTTTGGAAGAACAAAATATTTTTGAACGTAAAGACGCGTTGTTGGATCAATTTATTTCTTTTGAGAAATTTGTAGGAACATCAGAAAAAATTACAGAAGAAAAAGACGAGATTAAAGAGATTTTGGAAGTTCTCTTAAGCTGGATTCGTGATGCGGTATTGCTTAAACTTCATGCGCCTGTGGACGATTTGGTCCATATTGATCGATTATCAGATCTCGAGAAGTTTACGAATGAGAGGACTTTTCAAGAATTAGAAGAAATTTATCAACATATTAAGACAACCATGAAATTGTTAGGTGAGAATTTGAATGTTAAAATTCCACTTTTGGTTTTAAAGGAGCGATTGTGGGAAAAATCATACAAGTCCAATTAGGGGAATATCGTCCTGTTTTTTCATTTGATTTGAATCAAATCGATTGTCAACGGGGAGATATGGTCATTTTAGATTCTGAGGATGGGTCGGAATTTGGAAAAGTTGTTTCGGACACACGATTGCCTTTATCCGAAACAGGTGATAAATTAAAAGGAAAGGTTGTTCGTCGAGCGACAGAAGGCGATACGCGACAGATTGAAAATAATCGCATGAAGGCCAAAGATGCGCTTCAGACGTGTATGCGTAAAATTACCGACCAGCGGTTAGATATGCAAATGATCAATGCGGAATATACGTTTGATAGTAGTAAGATTATTTTCTTTTTTACATCTGAAGGACGTGTGGATTTTCGTAATTTGGTCAAGGATTTAGCGAAGATTTTTCGCGTGCGTATTGAATTAAAGCAGATTGGCGTTCGGGACAAAGCCAAGATTGTCTGCGGTTATGGTATTTGTGGGCGGGAGATTTGTTGTGCTTCTTATATGAAGGATTTTTGTCCGCTTTCCGTTAAAATGGCGAAAGAACAAGGGCTGCCCTTAAATCCGTCGAGAATTTCCGGTGTTTGTGGCCGCATCAAATGTTGTATGTCTTATGAGTTTGAAGTCTATAAAGACCTTTCGAAATCGTTGCCGAAGTTAGGGGAAAAAATAGTTACTCCTGAAGGACGAGGCAAAGTAATTGAGGTTAATGTTTTTAAGAAGTTCGCTATGGTTGACTTAGGGGAAGGCCGACTTTTGAAAATGACTTATGGAAAAAAAGATGAAAAATAAAAAATTCTATGTCACAACACCTATTTATTATGTGAATGACAAGCCGCATATTGGGCATGCCTATACAACGATTTTAGCTGATGTCTTGGCCCGGTATCATCAGATGGCGCAAGAGGAAGTTTTCTTTTTGACTGGCCTTGATGAGCACGGCCAGAAGGTTCAACAGGCGGCACAAAAACGCGAGATGTCGTATCAAGCGCATTGTGATGATTTGGCGCCGCGGTTCATTCAGCTTTGGGAAAAACTTGGCATTCGTTATGATGATTTTATCCGCACCACGCAAGAAAGGCACATAAAAACTGTTCAGCATATTCTTCAGAAAGTTTATGAGGCAGGCGATATTTATCAGGATGAATATGAAGGATGGTATTCGGTCGCCGAGGAGCGTTTTATTACGGAAACAGAGAAAGATTCTGGGCAATTTCGCGATGTCAAGATACTTAAGGAACGCAACTGGTTTTTTAAAATGAGTGAATATCAAGACAAGCTCGTGGATTATATTTATGAGCATCCTGAATTTATTCAGCCAGAGCATCGACGTAATGAGATTTTAGGATTTTTAAAACAGCCTTTAGGAGATTTATGTATTTCTCGGCCCAAATCGCGGATGGATTGGGGGATAGAACTTCCTTTTGATAAAGAATATGTGACTTATGTTTGGTTCGACGCGCTTATCAATTATATTACAGCGCCGGGATATCTAGATGACCCAAAAAAATTTAAGAAATGGTGGCCGGCTGATGTGCATTTAATAGGAAAAGATATTTTAACGACGCACTGTGTTTATTGGTCGACGATGTTATTGTCGTTGAAATTGCCGCTGCCTAAGACGATTTTTGCGCACGGGTGGTGGCTCGTCGGAGAAACAAAAATGAGCAAGTCTTTAGGCAATGTTATTAATCCGCTTGATCTTATTGATCAATACGGCGTTGAGCCGGTCCGGTATTATTTGATGCGGGAAATGGTTTTAGGGCAAGATGCGCAATTTACTTTAGAATCTTTTATCAAACGGTTTAATAGTGATCTGGCCAATGATTTTGGAAATTTATTAAATCGCGTGAGTGGTTTAGTGGGAAAATATTTTGACGGGTGTATCCCTGATCAGTCACATTTGATGCAGGCGGATTTGGATATCAGAAAACAAGCTATGGCATTAGAAGAAAAGGTGCGAGATTATGTTAATCATTTTCATATTAATGAAGCGATTGAGGAGATTTTAGAGCTTGTGCGCGCGACTAATAAATATGTGGAACATCAAGCTCCTTGGAAAGTGGCGAAGGAAAGTTTAAATTCCGCCGGGCGAATTTTATATACCGCGATGGAAGCTTTACGCATTAGCGCGGTTTTATTATCTCCTGTGATGCCGCAGAAAACCCATATCGTTTTAGATGTTTTAGGCGCTGTTGGGTCAACGCCAAAATGGGGAGAGTTAAAAATAAATACAAAATTGAAAACACATGAAGCTCTTTTTCCTCGATTAGAAGTAAAATCAAATGAGAAAGGAACATAAAGAAGTGACAACTCCAACAATTGCTTGGGAAAATGGAATTGTTAAGATTATCGATCAGCGAAAACTTCCGCATCGTTTGGAATATATTTATTGTCGCGATGTTAAAACTCTTTGGGAGGCGATTCGCTCTTTAAGCGTTCGCGGCGCGCCGGCTTTAGGCGTTGCGGCCGCCTTTGGCGTTTTATTAGGTATTAAAAATTTTAAAGGAAAAGATAAGAAGGTTTTTGTGAAATATATCTTTGAGATTTGTGATTATATTGGATCGTCGCGTCCAACAGCCGTTAATCTTTTCAATGTTCTTGATGATATGAAAAGTGTGATAAAAAATAATGCACAATTGTCCGTTGAACAATTAAAAGAAAAATTAAAAAAGAAGGCGTTTGAGCTTTATGAGCTCGATAGAAAAGTATGCCGCCAGATGGGGAAACATGGCGCAACATTAATTAAAAATGGCCAGACATTTTTAACGATTTGTAATGCGGGGGCACTTGCTACCGTCGATTATGGCACAGCTCTTGGCGTTTTTTATAGCGCGAAGGAACAAAAAAAGAAATTTAATGTCTATGCCTGTGAAACGCGTCCTTTGTTGCAAGGTGCTCGGCTGACTGCTTGGGAATTATTGCGGGCTAAAATTGATACAACTCTTATTTGTGATAATATGGCGGCCACATTAATGAAACAAGGAAAGATTGACGCTATTTTTAGCGGGGCGGATCGGATTGCGCGTAATGGCGATGCCGCCAATAAAATTGGAACATATAATTTAGCGGTTTTAGCGAAATATCACAAATTGCCATTTTATATTGTCGTGCCTTTATCCACGTTTGATTTGAATATTTCTTCGGGAAGGCAAATCCCTATAGAAGAGCGTGATCCCAAAGAAGTTTTAAGTTTCGGCGATTGTTTGACAGCTTTACGCCATACAAAAGTCTATAATCCTGCCTTTGATGTGACAGACCATAAACTGATTACGGCTATCATCACGGAAAAAGGGATTATTTATCCGCCGTTTGATAAAAATATTAAGAAAGTTTTTAAGTCGTATGCCTGCCCGTCTTAATAAAAAAAGCACACTGGCTCAATTAGGAGAATTCGGTTTTATTGAATGGATAAAGAAGAATACGACTGTTTCTGGCTCTGTTATAAAAGGCATTGGCGATGATGCCGCGGTCATTGCCCTAACAGAAAAAAAAAGAATACTTTTAACGACAGATATGTTGTTGGAAGATGTTCATTTTACCTTGAAGATGCCTATTGGGAAAATCGGCTATAAAGCCATTGCGGTTAATATCAGCGATATTGCGGCCATGGGCGGAGTTCCAAAATATATTTTAGTTTCTTTAGGCGTTCCTGCTCGAACACGAGCGCGTTGGATTTTCGATCTTTATCAGGCGATGCATCAAACGGCTTTGAAATTTGGCACTTGTCTTGTAGGCGGAGATACGATTAGAAGCGATAAAACGATTATCAATATCGCGATGATGGGCGAATCGCAAAAAGATAAAATCATTTTCCGCTCTGGCGCTCGGCCTCAAGATAAGATTTTTGTCACAGGGAAATTGGGGAATTCTTTTAAAAGTGGACGACATTTATCATTTACTCCGCGTGTTAAGGAATCACAGTATCTGGTAAAATATTTTAAACCAACAGCAATGATTGATGTTTCCGACGGGCTTTTAGGTGATTTAGGTCATATTCTTCAAGAAAGTCATGTCAGCGCTATTCTTAATGAAAATAAAATCCCACGACAGCCCTCTGCGACTTTAGAAAACGCGCTTTATGACGGAGAAGATTTTGAGCTTTTATTTACGCTTTCGGCGTTGGATTCTCAAAGATTACGCAAGATAAAAACGCCGTTTTCTTTTTATCCAATTGGTGAGATTATTAAAGGGACGGGACAGATTTTTTTAAGAAATGAAAAAGGGGTATTAAGAAATTATTGTCCTAAAAGTTATACGCATTTCTAATTTTTTATGGAACAAACAAATTTTATTTCAGAAAACGAAGAAGAAACAATAAAGTTAGGAAAATCTTTTGCCAAAATTTTAAACAAGGGCGATATTCTTTGTTTGGAAGGTAATCTTGGAAGCGGAAAGACAACGTTTGTGCGCGGCGTGGCTCAAGGGCTTGGGATATCTCAAAAAGTTGTTCATAGCCCGACATTTACGCTGATGAATGTTTATGAAAATAAAAAGATATCTTTATTTCATTTTGACCTTTATCGGGTTGAGAAAATAGAGCAGATTTTTTCTCTCGATTACCAAGATTTTTTTTATGGAAAAGGCATTTCTGTTATTGAATGGGCGGAAAAATTAGGACCTTTAATGCCGAAAAAATATTGGGAGATTCGTTTTCGTCATATTCAAGAATATCAAAGACAAATTACCATTAAGAAATATTAATAATGAACCTTTTGTTATTAGACACATCAACAAAAAATTTTAGTGTAGCGGTCGCATCACAAGATCGCGTTTTAGTCAGGAAAAATATTATTTTAGAAAAGATTTTATCAACATCTATTATTCCATCTGTTGTTAAGATTCTTAAAAAAGCGAAACTAAAACTTCGTGAAGTAGATGGCTTTGGCGTTGGTATAGGGCCTGGGTCTTTTACCAGCCTACGTG
>JAKQLT010000131.1 GCA_029567025.1 Candidatus Omnitrophota bacterium
TTCCTACGGTTGTCGCTTATCAGGAAGAATTAACTAATGGTATTAGCTAATTCTTCCTGATAAGCGACAACCGTAGGAATGATCTTTATTTTAGCCATATCTGCAGAAAGCTTTGCTTCATAATCAATAATCGTTTGATATGTTTCCACATACACTTCATAACGAGACTTTAATTCTTCTTTTGAAAGAACTCCATATTTTTCAAAAAGACCCACGGCCTTAGGGGTATTAAGCTCCTCTAAAGCTTCTGGTGTTGTACGCAAATTAGGAAGCCCGCGTTTTTCCGCTTCCTTGACCCAGCTTTCCGTATAATTATCGCCATTGAAAATGACGCGTTTATGTTTCTTAATAATATCCCGCAGGATTTTTTGAACAGAGGCATTAAAATCCTTTTTAGCTTTTTTATCTGCTTCTAATTGTACGCAGATTTCATCTAATGCCTCAGCGACAATCGTATTAAGAACGATATTAGGGCCCGCTAAACTCATGCTGGAACCAACCGCGCGAAATTCAAATTTAGCTCCTGTAAACGCGAATGGAGAAGTTCTATTACGATCTGTGGCATCTCGCGGAAGCTTTGGCAACGCATCAACCCCGATTTCCAGAATTCCACCTTTTTTAGAACTTTTGGCTTCGCTTTTTTCAATTTGTTCAATAATATCTGTCAACTGCTCACCCAAGAAAATAGAAATAATCGCCGGTGGAGCTTCATGAGATCCTAAACGGTGATCATTGGCGGCAGAAGCCACCGAAGCGCGAAGAATTCCGGCGTAAGTATCAACTGCTTTAATAACCGCACAAAGTGTAACTAAAAATTTCGCGTTCTCATGCGGATTATCTCCTGGAGAAAGCCAATTTTTTCCATCAGGACCGACAATGGACCAATTATTATGTTTTCCCGAACCATTAACACCCGCGAATGGTTTTTCATGCAAAAGACAGGCCAACCCATGTTTTTCCGCAACCTTTTGCATGACTTCCATACATAACATATTATGATCAACCGCCAAATTAAGTGTTTCAAATATTGGCGCGACTTCATATTGAGAAGGTGCAACCTCATTATGACGCGTTTTCACAGGCGCGCCTAATCGCCACATCTCACGGTCTAAATCTTCCATAAAACCCATAATACGGCTTTTGATAGCTCCAAAATAATGATCCGCCATTTGTTGATGTTTAGCCGGTTCTTTGCCGAATAATGTTCTCCCCGTTTGAATCAAATCAATTCTTTGATTATAAAAATCCCTATCAATCAAAAAATATTCTTGTTCGCCGCCTAAAGTAGCTGAAGCGAATTTTCCTTTTGTATTAATACCAAAAAGTTCTGCCAAACGACAAACTTGGGTAGACAAAGCTTTCATAGAACGCAAAAGCGGCGTTTTCTTATCAAGCGCTTGGCCATACCAACCGATAAAATATGTCGGGATACAAAGTGTTGCACTTTTAGGTCCTTCCTTAATAAAAGCTGGACTCGTTGGATCCCATCCGGTATAACCGCGGGCTTCAAAAGTAGAGCGTAATCCGCCAGAAGGAAAGCTGGAGGCATCGGGTTCACCTTGAATAAGCTCTTTTCCCGAAAACTTTAATATAGCTCCGCCTTCTCCATCAGGCGAAATAAATGAATCGTGTTTCTCAGCGGTTGTTCCCGTTAACGGCTGAAACCAATGAGTGTAATGCGTGGCTCCTTTAGACATCGCCCATGTTTTCATAGCATCCGCTACTTCATCCGCGATATCAGGATCTAATGTCCCGCCACTTTTAATAGTTTGGCTTAAAGATTTATAGGCCTTTTCTGAAAGATAATTTTCCATGACTTTCAGACTAAACACATTTTCACCAAAATAATCTTGAGGTGTTTCTATTTTATTTTTCTCGCTCATTTTTTTCTCCTTTAACATTTTTACTCTATAAAGGCGAAAGTCCTTTCCCTAAAAAACATTCTTTGTTTTTTAAAGAAAGGACTTCTTTGCCCTTTAATATTTAATTTATTTCTTAATGAGGACATCTTTGCCCTAAATGCAATTGCTAAAAATATACAATGACTCAACATATCTGTCAATATCTTATTTTCCATAAACGGTCAAATTTACCCAATGGCTTTTGATCCTTCTTCACCGGTCCTAATACGAATACAACGCGGCAAATCAAGAACAAAAATCTTTCCATCGCCAATTTTTCCTGTTCGAGCGCCGTCAATAATCGCCTTAATCGTAGGCTCCACAAAATCTTCATTAACCGCAATTTCCAAACGAACTTTCTTAATCAAATTAATTTCATGGACAATGCCGCGATACGTTTCACTGTGTCCTCTCTGCTGACCGCAACCTAAAACATTGGTGACGGTCATTTTATGAACCTCCGCATCAAAAAGCGCTTTTTTAACATCAGGTAATTTATGCGGCTGTATCATCGCAATAATTAATTTCATATAATTCTCCTTTCCTTAATGATAATGTATTTACAAAATTTCTTATTGATTAGAAAAAATTTGAAATCCATCATAAGCTTCCATGCCATGTTCACTAATATCTAATCCTTGCAGTTCTTCTATTTCTGAAACACGTAATCCCATAATTTTCTTAACAACTGAAAATATCAAAAAAGCGATTGGAAAAACTACAACCGCGTAAGAAACAACACCTAATAATTGAACCCAAAAAGAATGGGCTGGACTAAATATTCCGACGGCTAAAGTTCCCCAAATCCCGCAGACCAAATGCACAGATAAAGCACCAACAGGATCGTCTAATTTCAATTTGCTATCAAAAAAGAAAACAGATAGCACAACTAAAATACCCGCAATAAGTCCAATTAAAATCGTTGCTACAATAGAAATCACATCTGCTCCCGCGGTAATACCCACTAATCCAGCCAAAGAGCCGTTAAGCACCATAGAAAGATCCGGTTTTTTCTGGATAATTTCAGACATAAAAATAGCGCCTATCATCCCCGCGGCCGCGCCTAACGTCGTTGTCGTAAAAACATAAGAAACGGCCTGTGGATCAGCCGATAAAACAGAGCCGCCGTTAAAACCAAACCATCCTAACCACAATAAAAAAACACCAATTGTTGCAAGCGGCATACTGTGGCCTGGAATCGCCTTAATAGTTCCTTTGACATATTTTCCAAGACGAGGACCTAAAATAATAACACCTGCTAAAGCGCCCCAGCCGCCTACAGAATGAACTAAAGTCGAACCGGCAAAATCATAAAAACCTAAATCATTCAGCCATCCGCCGCCCCATTTCCAGCTTCCGACAAAAGGATAAACAAGCCCGACAAAAATTAGAGAGAACAAAAGAAAACTATGCAACTTAATACGTTCAGCAACAGCGCCAGAAACAATCGTTGCCGCTGTGGCCGCAAACATCCCCTGAAAAATAAAATCTGTCCAATAGGTATATTTCCCGCCAGCATAATCCAAAAGTCCTGCCGCTCCTAAAGGCGCAGAAAGACCAAAACCGCCAAACCCAAACCATTTGCCTAAAATCCATGCCTCGCCCGGATACATCAAATTAAATCCTAATAAGGCATAGGTCAAAAGACCAATAGCTACAATAATAAAATTCTTAAAAAGAATATTTACTGTATTTTTAGCCCGAGTTAATCCAGACTCAACAGTCGCAAAACCTAAATGCATAAGAAAAACTAAGGCCGTAGCTACTAACATCCAAATATTATTGACTGTAAATAAAACTTCTTGTGTGGTAACCTCATCGGCTAAAGCATTTCCCATCATCAAAAAACTGATCAATAAAATAAAACCAGTGATGATAGCTTTTCTTCTTTTTCCAAACATATTTTCCTCCTTTTTTGGTTCTATTAATAAAAAACCCGATTCTTCAATTTTTTTATTGAAAAATCGGGCATCAATGCCGATCTATAAACGCCTATGTTTATTTAAAAAATTTTTAACTGCAACTCCTCGTAAAATTCACTCGGAGTAATTTGGGGACCCCAATTAAAAAGCCCCTCTAAACATTTCCATTTAGAAGGGCTTCCTTGCCTTACATCTTGCAACATTCTTTGCTGCAAAACTAATGCCGATTGAAATATAACTGATGGCTGAGCATTTGTCAAGTTATTTTTTAAAAAATATTTTATATTCCGTCGAGAAAAGATACCTTTTAAGAAAGCTCATCCATCAAAATAATCGATTCCGCAATCTCTTTCATCGATTTACAGGAGTCCATACTTTTTTTATGAATCAATTTATGTGCCGCATCTTCATCTAAACCTTTCATACGCATCAAAATGCCTTTGGCGCGATCAACAAGCTTGCGAACTTCAAGCGCTTCTTTCGCCTTTAAACTTTCTTCCATCAATTTTGTATTTTCAACTGCAATCGCGGCTTGATTCGCGACCATCTGTAAAATATTAACCTCTTCCTGAGTAAAAACATGCGGCTTTTTCGTATAAACATTTACAATCCCAATTGATTTATTCTTAACAACCATCGGCACAGACAACATGGATGTTAAATTCTCTTTTATGGCTAAATCACGATACACATATTTTTTTTCTTCTCTGACATCATAAACGGCCATAGCTTTCTGCGTGCACAATACTTCTCCGCTGATACTCGAATCTATTTTAACGCCGGGTTTTTTCTTATAATCTTCACTTAAACTCTGCGTGGCTTTAATAACAAGCTCTTTTCCTTTTTTATCCAAAAGCATAATCGAACAAATTTTCGAATTAAGCATTTCCGCCGTCACAACAACAATTAAATTCAATATTTCCTCTAAATACCCTTCGGACGTAATGGACTGACTGACTTTAATCAAACTATCAAACTGCATGGCCTTTTTTTTCGTCTCTTGATAAAGCCGCGCATTATCAATTGTCCCACTAATCTGTTTGGCGATTAATCCAATAAGATTGACGGTATTCACATTATAATCATGCATATTTTTATGCTGAATATTAATAACACCTATCGGTTTATTCTTTAAAACAATCGGCACAGATAAAAACGCTTCATAACGATCTTCAGGCAAGACATCAAAATTTTTAAAACGCGAGTCCTGATACGCATTGTTCTTAATCGCAACCGGTTTATTTTGTTGAGCAACCCACCCTGTAATTCCTTCCCCGATTTTTAACGTAACCGCTCCCAACTCTTTTTTATGCGGCGTTTTAGAGGCCATCAAAACGAGCTGTTGCTGTGGCTCATCAATCAAATAAATAAAAACAGAATCCGCCAGCGTAATTTCATTAACAACCAAAACCACTTCTTTAAGAATCAACTCAAGGTCCAATTCAGAATTTGTAATCTCAACGACTTTACGTAAAATATTTAATTCTTGTTCCTGGCCAATGCCGGCTGTTTGAATGTTTTTCTTACTCTTGACCATTATTGTTTCCTCTAAATTTTTTCTATAATAAAAGCGATTGCCGCGCCACTCCCAAAAGAAACACACGCTAATCCATAACGTTTTTTATTATGATGGAGCGCATGAGTTAATGTCACTAAAATGCGTGTTCCTGCGGCTCCTAACGGATGACCTAAGGCCACGTCTCCGCCGTAAATATTCATTTTTTCTTCTGGAATTTTTAACGTCTTTTGGACCAAAATCGCTTGGGCGGCAAAAGATTCACAAATTTCAAAAAGATCGATATCGCCTAAAGACATTTTCGTTTTCTTTAAAATCTCTTTTACGGCTAAAACGCCAGATTCAAAAGTATCATCCGCAGAAACAGCGACAGAGACATAATCCACAATTCTTGCTCTCGGTGTTAAATGATATTTTTTTAGGGCCTTTTCTGAAGATAATAAAACGCCAGCAGCCCCATCACAAGGCGTTGAAGAATTGCCAGCAGTCAAGGTTCCTTCATCTTTAAAAGCAGGAGATAACTTTTCTAACATCTCTAAGTTCAAATGTCCACGCGGGCGATCATCCTTAGAAATCTTCTTTCCTTGAATTTCAACAGAAACTATTTCATCATCAAAACAATGCTGTTCTTGAGCTCGATACGCTCTTTGATGACTTTGTAAAGAAAAAATATCCTGCTGTTTTCGAGAAATCCGATGTTTTAAAGCCAAATCTTCAACCAACTGGCCCATATTTTTTTTTGTCATCGCACAATACAAGCCGTCATAATAAGAACTATCTTTTAAATCATCTTTAGAAAAATTATTTATTTTATCTCGAGAAATAAAAAAAGGGCTTTGGCTCGCGCTTTCTACGCCTATACTCATGATCAAATCAGCATCGGATGATTTAAGAGATTGAACGCCTGAAATAAGCGCTTGCAATCCCGACCCGCAAACGTAATCAATGACATGCGCAGGCGTTTTCTCTGATAATCCAGATTGCAAAACAGCTTGTCGCGCGATATTCTGCCCCATACCGGATGAAACAACATTGCCGATAATAACATTATCGATGCTATCCATTTTCAATAATTGTCGTGCTATAAAAGCTTTAATAATAACAGCGGATAAATCAACGGCCGTTATTTGCTTAAAGCTCCGATGGGGTGTTATCAAAGGCGTGCGAATAGAATCAACAATATAAACAGGCATCATTTTAAAAGCTCTCTAAAATAGCTTTAACATCAACATATTTTTTAACAAGCCGTATGGCTTCACGAATTTTATCCTTATCGGACTTCTGTATTTTAGGAATCAAATGTTCTAATTCAGCCGCCACAGAGTAAGTGTCTTTGTCTGTCGATAAAACAGGTATTTGGCTTTGTTTAAGCAAATCCATAATCTGCGGGTTCGGCATAAGACCGCCCGTTAAAATAATTCCGGAAATATGAAACCCTGTACCGCCGCTCATCAAATGAGAACTCACGGCTAATAAAATATTATCCACACGATCGCCGGACGTTAAAACCAATGTCCCATCTTTTAAATAATGAATCATGTTATGCGGCTCCATCGCGGCAACGATCGTGCTTTTTACCCTTTTAGACATCTCCGCTTTTTCACATAAAAGTTTTAAATTCAATTTGGCCTGAATTTGTTCAATTGTTGGACTACTTAACAACGGCTCCAAAGGAATAACGCCTAATAAACGAATCCCTTTGCGCTCTAATCCCTTCGCTAAAATGGATTTTACTTTTTCATATTTATCTATAAGAACTTTATTCACAATAATCCCTAAAACCTCAACACCTTTTAAATCAAATAACGCCTTATTTAAAATAATTTCATCAATACTTTTTCCGATGCCACCTTCGCTGATAATAATAACTTTAGAGCCTAATAATTGCGCCACATCAGCGTTTGAGAAATCAATGACAGAGCCAACGCCCGCATGTCCTGTGCCCTCAACAATAATCGCCGTTCTATCTTTAATCAAACTTTTAAACGCTTTTTCTATGGAATCCCGTATCTTTTCTTTATCAGGATTTAAAATATATTTTTGCGTATCGCCTTTTCCTATCGTCACCGGGCTCATATCCTTAAATCTTCGACGGCACTGAAAGACTTCGCCTATTAAATAAGAATCCTTATCAATGCTATGTTTACCGACCGGAACAACCTGCTGCCCCACAGGCTTCATAAAAGAAATCTGTTGTTTCCGATCTTTAAGCGCTTTAAATAACCCTAAAGAAATGGTTGTTTTTCCTGCATTTTGATGAATCGATGATAAAAAAATATTAAATAATGGCTTATCATTCATAATGCAACCCCTTTTTAAAAAACATTAAATGAGAGGATTTTATTTTAACACAGGATATCAAAATTCGTCATTATCGTTTTAGGATATTTCTTCATTTTTTTAAAACCTCTTTGTTTTCGATCACAACAAATTCTGACAACTTAAGTAGCGTTTGATAACCAACGCGGCCATCAACTTTCAAACGATGCGCCTTTTGAAATTCTTTAACCGCATTTTCTGTTTTTTTGCCCCATTCCCCATCAATTTTCCCTGGACGAAAACCTGCTTTTTCAAGAGCCTGTTGCACCAAAGACACATTCAGTTTATCATCAATAATAAATTTATTATCTTTAAAAACTTTTAAATAATTCCATGTATCCTCATCGACAAAACGACTGGGATTAAGGCCTTGTTCTTCTTGAAATCGTTTAATCGCATCCCGCGTGCGAAAACCTAAAACCCCGTCGATTTTTCCAGGATTATATCCGTAAATTTTTAAAAGCGACTGAATTTGTTCGACATTTTCATTTTCTTTATAAGGAACAACTTCTCCCACAAGTTTTTTTTCTTGCGCGCCTTCTTTATGCAAAAGACTGTATAAATAATCACAGCCTCCTAAAATAAAACATAACATCAGAATAAAAAGAAGATTTTTTTGCTGTTTTGCCATTAATAAGATTCCTATCAATAATAAAAATAATTAATTTTATTGTACTCGTGGAAATAAAAAATGAGAAGCTCTTTATTGCTTAACAATAAAATTCTTGAGAAAATGAAAAATCTTTGTTATTTTAATAAAAATTGATACCTTATTTACAAAAGGCGCAGAATGAAAAAATATCTTCCTATCATTTTTATTGCTCCTTTATACCTTGCTCTTAATATTTTTTTGAAACCCTATCTGGTTGAACGTAAAGCTATCGAGGTTGTTGAAATTGTTTTTGATTATTTGAAAAAAAGCGATCCCTTTTCAACCTATCGCTATTGGCAAGACCCGCAAAAATCTCCACCCATTTCACAAATCCTCTCTTATAAGATTCTGACTAAAAAAGTTGAGAAAAATAAAGCCAGCGCAACCGCGCGATTAGAGCTACCCGCTGATCAATTTTTGCCTTCTGGAAAGACATGGAATATTTTATTAGAAAAAAATCGTTTTGGCTGGCAAATAATAGAAATGACGCTTATTCCATAAAACCAAAATCATCAAACGCGATTTCCCTTCTTGGTAGCTTCCAACAATTTTAAAGAAATTTCTGACGTCAGAGCGCCAGATCTTAACCGCCACAACCAATTATCTTTTTTAGTAGAAGGCGTATTCATCCGCGCACTGCTATCAAGGCCTAAAATATCTTGAAGAGGAATAACAACTGTCCGCGCCACTGATGTCATCGCGAGATCAATAAGATCCCAATGAATCGTCTCTAAAACAAGTTCTTTTTTTAAAACTTTTTTTAATTTCAATTTATGTTTTTCTGTCGCTTCATGCTCAAACCATCCGCGAACCGTGTTATTATCATGCGTTCCCGTATACACAATACAATTTTCAATTAAATTATGCGGCGCATTCATATTGCCTTTATCGTCTTCTTCAAATCCAAATAATAAAAGCCGCATACCGGGAAAACCAAATTTTTTCATAACAGCTTTAACATCATCAGTAATAATTCCTAAATCTTCAGCAATAATAGGAAATTGTTTAAAATAAGAAATTAACGCATTAAAGAAATCTTCAGCCGGAGCATTAACCCAAGCACCCGTGATGGCGGTTCTTCGATGTCGCTCAACTTCCCAAAAAGCCACAAATCCTCTGAAATGATCAACGCGTAAAACATCGCAATCATGAAAATTCTTTTTAAAACGCGCCTTCCACCAAGCATAATCTGTTTTCTTTAAATAATCCCAATCATAAACAGGATTACGCCATAATTGTCCTTTCGCGCTAAAATAATCCGGTGGAACGCCTGAAACAAATGTAGGAAGCTTATTTTCATCCAACTTAAAAATTTTCGGATTAGCCCAAACATCGACGCTGTCGTAATGAACATAAATGGGAAGATCGCCAATGATCTCAATATTTTTTTGCTGACAATACTGGCGCAACGCGCGCCATTGCTTATGAAATAAATACTGCCGAAATTTTTCAATTAGAATATTTTCTTCAAGGTCCTTACGGATTTTTTTTAATGTTTGTTTTTCTCGATCACGAATTTCTTGAGGCCATTTCTTCCAAGGCTTATCTTCAAATTTCAGTTTTAATGCCACAAAAAGACTGTGATCCTCGAGCCAATACGCATTCTCCTCACAAAAAATATTAAAATCGGCATCTTTCATAATACGATATTTGTGATTTTGATACGCTTGCTCTAAAATCTTATCTTTAAAAATCCGGACCTTTTCATAAAGGACTTTATCTTCGGGAAAAACATCCGAAAATTCCAAGTCTTGTTGACGGATAAAACCATCTTCAATCAATAATTGAGGACTAATTAAAAGGGGATTTCCGCCAAAAACAGAAAAACTACTATATGGGGAATTGCCTAACGCAGGATTCGTTGATGTTAAGGGAAGAATTTGCCAATAATGTTGGCCAGAGGCAAATAAAAAATCTACGAATCGGTACGCCTCTGGACCTAAATCGCCAATACCATATAAAGAAGGTAACGATGTGATATGAAGCAAAACACCGCTTCTACGATTTTCCATCATCCGACTCTCACCTTTAAAAGTTCTCCAAGCCGGCCAAAATGATAACACCACAGTTTTGCTTTTTCATTTCCTGTTGTGGCTTTTATGAGCATATCTTTATACAATGTCTGATTGATAAAAAAGAAAATGTTTTGCGCTTTCCATAAATCAAGTGGCAGATCTAACGGCTGAAGTGATTTTAAAATAGCCTCCACCATTTCTAAAGGCCTCACCCATTCAGGATTCGAAGCCAGCTCATCCATTAAACGATTAATTTTACGCGTGACAACAAAACTAATAGTTGTTTTGTCAACCTCTAATCCCCATTCTTTTGCTTCCGACGACAATTTTCTTAATTTCTCAAAATCAATGATTTCTAATCCTAATGTTTGTAAAATATCCGCGTTCATCATAACAACAACCGTATTGGCTAAAACCTTAGGCAGGGGAATGCGCAACTGTTTAATAACCTGAATAATAGGCGAATGATATTCATTAATTTTTCTTAAAGAAGCCTCCACTTCTTCTAATGTTCTATCCAAGACTTGATACAAAATTTTACTTTGTTCATCTTTAAAAAGATGCCACAACGAATAATTGCCTGTATCAAAATGTTTTTCAATAAAGTGAAGGGTCCTGGTAATATCCGCGCGGTGAAAAGCATCTACTATTTCTTTACGCCTGGATTCAAAAGCGGCATCATCCGTATGAAAACTGACTCCGGCGCTGATATTATGATCACCTAAATGTAAGGCGGCAAAATTAATCGTTTCTTCATACCAAGTAATATCAGAACGAATAGAGACTTTTCCCGTTACAATTTTTTGTTTCCCGCTTTCTTTATAGTCTATATCCAAAGTGGAAATGGTATAACAATAAATATCAATCTGCTTCGGATATCTTTTAAATAAAGAAGAAATCGCGTAATGAACACCGACGCGCAAAAGATTCGTCATCGCGGGTTTAATACATTTTTCATAAATGGCCCCGCCATGA
>JAKQLT010000159.1 GCA_029567025.1 Candidatus Omnitrophota bacterium
TTTTTTAAAGACCAAAGAAGATACATCAATTTTGTCTAATCCGCGTATTGTCACATTGGATAATCAAACCGCAACGATTAAGGTTGGTGAGCAATATCCTATCCCGCAGTATTCTTATAATAAAGAAGCGGATTCATTGCAGATTACAGGGATGGAATATAAAGATATCGGGATTATTTTTGACGTCACACCGCATGTGAATAAAAAAGGATTTGTGACTCTGGACGTTGAGCCAAAATTAACAGCTATTATGCCCGGGTCTACGATAACAATAGATGGCGTTCCTTTTCCTCGGTTAAGCAGTGAGTCCGCAAAAACGAGTGTTATTATTAAAGAAGGTGATACGTTAGTCATCGGCGGGCTTTTAACGAATCAGACAACGGATGAGCGCGTGAAGACGCAATTTTTAGGGGATATTCCTATTGTGGGGCTTGCGTTTCAGAAAAAGAGTAAAACAGTGGTCAAACGCGATTTAATGATTTTTATTACGCCGCATATTGTGACGCCTGATATCCAAGATACGATGTAGCATTTTTTATTTTAAAAGGATTTGTAATAGAAATTTATAAACAGGAGGATGTGTGTCAAAAGAAATTCTTATTCAAACACAAAAAGGTGAGCGTCAGGTCGCGATTATGGATCATGGACGAGTCGAAGATTTTTATATTGAGCTTGACCGGTATGAGTCGCTTTTAGGAAATGTCTATAAAGGGAAAGTTGAAGCTATTTTGCCGTCAATCAACGCTGCTTTTGTAAACATTGGTAGAGAAAAAAATGGATTTTTGTATTTAACGGATGTGGTAAGCCCTTTAGTCGAGGAAGACCTTTCTGGTCCGCGTAATTTTTTAGAAAAAATTTTAAGAAAAAGATCAAAGAGCTCGAAGCCCGCCAAACTTAAAAAAACAAAAGATGAATTATCTTTGCAATTAGGCCAGGAAATTTTAGTCCAAGTAGTAAAAGATCCTTTTGGCGATAAAGGGGCGCGATTAACGACTCATATTAGTCTTCCCGGGCGTTTTGTTGTTTATATGCCTTATGATAAACAAGGTGGTGTTTCTAAAAAGATAGATAATAAGGAAGAGCGTGATCGGTTGCGCGATGTCATGGCATCTTTTTCTTTCGCGAAGACCGGCGGATTTATTATTCGCACCGCTTCTTCCAAGCAAGGGAATAAAGAACTTTTACGCGACGCGAAATTTTTGTATGACATCTGGGTGAAAATTCAGAAAAAAGCGGAACAGCAGAAAGCCCCGGCTCTTGTCTATGAAGAAGGCGAGTTGACGTGGAAGATTGTCCGTGATTATTTGACGGAAAAGATAGATCGGTTGATGATTGATTCGCAAGAAGAATATATTCAGATCAAGAAATTTGTGGAAACATTGATTGGGAAGCATATGGTTGAGAAGATTGAGTTTTATCAGGGCAAAGACCCGTTGTTTGAACATAAAGGGATTACCAATGAATTAAAGAAAATATATGATACCCATGTATATTGTAAATCTGGAGCTTATATTGTCATTGAGCGTACAGAAGCTATTACGGTCGTTGATGTGAATAGCGGTAAATTTAAGACACGCGCGTCGCCTGGAGATGCGGCG
>JAKQLT010000168.1 GCA_029567025.1 Candidatus Omnitrophota bacterium
TTGTGAAAATCCAAGACAACATAATTTTCACACAAGGTGACCAAGTTGCCATTACTTACCCTGATAAAGTATTTGATCCCGATGTTTTAGTTAACGATGAAAATTTCTATGAAATAATGACTCGTGATGAGATTTTAGCCGTCCATACATCGACTTGGAGAGGTGCCGGAAAAGCATTAGAATTCTTACAATCACCGGTTGGTTTTGCCGTTTTCATTGTTTTGCCAACTTTTTTAGTGTTGGTTTATGAAGGAATTTTGTTAGCTAGGAATATTCTTTCCATTAATAAAGCTAAAATGGAAGCTAAACACCAAGAAGATATGAAACTAGTTCAAGAACAATTAGAAAAAGAAAAAGAAGCTCTAAGAGCTAAAATAATGGAAGAAATGAAACAAGAGGAAAAGAAATAGTTATTTATTCCTTTAATGAAAGGTTGAAGTTATGGTAGAGTTTTCTCGATACTACATTAATTTCATAAAAGATTTTTTTGCGAATATCGGTACGTTTTTCAAAACTCTTTTTGAGGCGTTTGCCGATTTCTTTTTTAAGGACATCGTTCGTTATTTTGAGAACTTAGTCAATTACAGCAATAAATTTAACTTTTTGGACTGGATTGCGACTTTAGTTGTCCTTATTATTAATTCCGCTTTAGTTTTCTTTTTAATATTACGAATTTATCAGTTTTTAAGAAGATATATAAGATTCGTTAAGAGAGAAATCGAAAAAGATGAATTGATGGAAGAAATAACCGCCTTAAATCAGAAAGCCGCTGAATTAATTGACGAAAAGAACAAGATCTTGGCGATGAAAGTTTCGACTTTAGGGATAGGCACTAATAAGATGAGCGAAGATGATTTAGCATTTGATGATTTCACAAAAAAACCAGCGGAACAAACTACTTCCAGGTTTGTGAAATTGATTAGTGTTGATGAAGCTTATGCGCAAACCGTTTCCACAATCACCATGAAGAGCAAAGACATGATTGGTTTAAAGGAACTCGTGCAAAGGTTTGTTCATTTTTCCGCTTCGCAATTAAAACTTTATTATGATAAAAAGATTATTGCTGCTTATTTTGCCGGCATGGCCACCAGTAAGATTATTATTTTGGAAGGTATTTCCGGTACCGGTAAAACCTCTTTACCTTATGCCATGGGTAAGTTCTTCAGCAATGATGCTGCCATTGTTTCCGTTCAACCGTCTTGGCGGGACCGAGCGGAAATGATTGGTTATTTGAATGAATTTACTAAAAAATTCAATGAATCGGATTTTTTGAAATCTTTATATGAAACAACATACCGCGAAGATTTAAATTTCATCATCCTTGATGAAATGAACTTGGCGCGGATTGAGTATTATTTTGCGGAATTCTTATCGATTTTGGAAATGCCGAATATTAATGAATGGAAGATTGACGTTGTTCCGAATAATGTTCCCGGCGACCCGAAGAATTTAGTTAATGGCAAGATTTTAGTTCCCCAAAATGTTTGGTTTGTGGGCACCGCTAACAAAGACGATTCGACCTTTACCATTACGGATAAAGTTTATGACCGGGCGATTGCCATTGAAATGAATGAAAAAGCCGGTTATATCGATGCCCCGCAAACGGAATCTGTCGTTATGAGTTATGAGTATTTAGACAGTTTGTTTAAGGTTGCGGAAGCCGAACATGCGATGTCCCCCAAAATGTTGGACAACTTAGCGAAGATTGATGAATTCATTACCGCTAAATTTAAGATAACTTTTGGTAACCGGATTTTAAAACAAATTAAACAATTTGTTCCGGTTTATGTCGCCTGCGGCGGAACGGAAATCGATGGTCTGGATTTCATGGTGGCTCGCAAAATTATTCGTAAGTTTGAGTCCTTAAACTTACCGTTCTTACAAAATGAAATGGATCAATTAATTGTTCTAATTGAAAAAATCTTTGGGAAGAATTCCTTTGGCGAAACCATTAACTTCATTAATGAATTAAAGAAAAATTTCTAGTTAGTAGGTTGTAAACATGAGAAAAACCGATGAATTAGACAAATTTTATGCGGAAATAATTGCTTCGATAAAAGACCAGGAAAGCAATGCCCAATTCCCGGAATTCTTTTATAATATTTTATTAGCCGGTGATAACAAAATCTATCAAAAAGTCATTACCGAAACCAAGCGTTTTGATGGTGAATGGATACAAACTCTGGAATCGTATTTCCCTAGTTTAGATCGGATTATCAAAAATCCGAAATCGGCTTTAAAATATGAAGAAGAAATCACGGCCATTGAAAGAGCGAAGAAAACTACGGGCGCTTCCATTCGTCACTTAGCGGCTAATACCCATTTCATCAAAGAAATCCGTGACGATAATGTTGTCATTCCCAAAAAGATTTTAACGGTTAGTGCGGAACAGGATTATCAGATTTATGAAAATCGTTTTATCATGACCTTGATTAATCGCTTATCTTCCTTTGTTCAAAACCGTTATGAAGTCATTAAATCTAACTATGAATCGTTTCAACGAAACCATGTCAATTTTAAATCGAATTTTGATATCAACGACTCCGTCGTCGATATGGATATCGATTTAGTCATCAAGCGCAATCTTGATGACGATGCCATTAATCAACATAACCTTGATTTATTGCAAAGGGCTGAATATTTACATAATTTAGTCGGCGGTTTTAAAAATTCTCCTTTCATGAAACTAATGGAAAAAGCGCGAAGAGTCGTTCCGCCCATCATGAAAACCAATGTGATTTTGAAAAATCCCGATTTTCGGAATGCTTACACTTTGTGGCTTTTCCTAGACCGTTATACGATTTTAGGCTTTGATAATGAGGTTGCGGAAAAGAATTTACCGGTTCAAAGGAAATATTTAAAGAATATTTATCGTTTAGCTTTGTTGACTTATACAACTGTCGTCTTTAATCAACGCCAACGCATGGAAGATTACCGTCGAATTGAATTAGTTACCTACCGCAAAAAAGGCACTAGGGTAGCGAAAACCCATGTCGATGATGTTGTGAAGAACCCGGATGCAATTAGAATTGAAGATAATGCCATTAATGAATATTATCTTAATCAAAATAAAAAAGTCTTTAAGAAACGTTTAGAAGATATTATTTCGGAAAATTTCAGTTATGATGTCGCTTTAAGGCGTGCTTTAAATCAAACGATTGACATCACTAATGCCTTGTATCAAGCCGTTTTTGAACTGGAAGAAGAAGAAGACATTTTTAAAATGTTGATTAAAGAAGTCAATCTTGATGATAAATTAGACGATGCTAAAAAGAAAGCCCGCATTGCCCGCATTATTCGAGAAACCAAAGAAGTCGATTATAACCGTTCCATCCGTTTAGAAAAGAAACTGATGAGGGAAATCGACAGTTTAAATAGGAAATTGATTGCTCGCGATAAACAATTAGCGAAAGATAAGATTGATGAACGAAGATTAACTTTAATGCAGCAAGAACGTGAACGGGCTCGTAATAATATCAAAGTAATGGATGAAGAGTTAAAAGCTGTTGCTGTTAATAAAGACGAATTATCAAAACAAAGACAAGCCATCCAACAACAATTTAAAGAAAAAGCTAAAGAACTAAAAGAAAAGAAAAAAGAATTGTTGCGGAAAGAAAAAGAGAAAGCTGCTAACTATCGTAAACGAGAAATTGCTAAATTGCGGGAACGCAAAAAGAAAGCACTCGAGCGAGCTGCTCTTCGTAAGAAGAAGATGGCTGAAAAACAAGCCGCCCAAATTAAGGCGAAAGAAGCAATGCTGGAAGCTCGCGCTCAGAAAAAGTATGAAGCTGAATTGGCTAAAATTAAAAAGCGTGAACAAGCTTTAATTGACAAAGAAAAAGCTAAATTAGAAAAGGATCAAAAACCTCAAAACGAATCCTAAGCAAATTGGAAAAGAAAGTTGGTGTGATCAATGCTCAATTTAATAGGTGGTCAACCCAAACGGATGATTATGGTTTCGCTTGGAACCTTTGCCGTGTCTTTGCTCGTGTTTATTTCGATTGGATTTGCCTGGATTAGCTTATCCAAATCGGCTTCCGGTTCTTTAGTTACTCAAGTTGGTAATGTTGAAGCCGAATATGCTTTTTATATCTATCTCGACAACAGTCGTGATGGTTCATCTAATCCCAGCCTTTCCACAAATGAATGTTCATCCGGAAGTGATGATGCTTGTTATTGGTTAATTGAAAATGCGGAAAACCCTTATATTTTCGGTGATACTGCCAAAGTATTTCCCGATGATCGTTTTTCCTTTGCTGTTAAGGTTAAAAACATTGGGGATTTTGATGCCCACCTCAGCCTTGATTTACGCCATTTAGTATCGCAAGGATACGACATCGCTGATAATAAGATACAAGTGGCTTTTGAATATGAAGTCACGAAAATTACTTATTTAGTTGCGGGGACGGAAAGTGCGGATGTTAAAACTAGTAGCGGTATTACTTTACATACCGGTCATTTCTTAAAGAATGTCGATGACCGTTATGCTATAGTGGAAAATATTCCCTTAAGCTGTACGGATGTTAATACTAAAGAAGCCATTGTTTATTTTGACTTGTATTTTGATCCTCTTGTCAGCGGAAAAACACAGCTTGGGGTTCTAACGAATAATAGCAATGCTTTTGAAAACCAACAATTTACTATTTCTCAGATTGCGGTTATTCTCCAAAAACAATAATCACAAAAGTTAAATCAAGTCAACTTGCGTGATTATCGCCATTGACTTTTTTTGAGGAAAATTATGTTTAAGAAGATTTTGATTTATATTATTTCCACACTCACGATTTTACTGTTTGTTCTTTCGATTGTTGTTCTCATTGCCGGCAGTATCTTACAAAAAGAACAAAAATTGATTAATGTTTTTGGTTATTCCTATTCCGTGGTGGCCACGGAATCAATGGAACCGACCATTATGGTTGGTGATATCATTATTGCGAAACAAGTGGCTTTTGAAGAAGTCCAAGTAGAGGATATTATTGTTTTTTATTCGACTGAATATCAAAAATATTTTGTCCATCGCGTCATTGATAAAGACGAAAACAATGATTATATTACCAAAGGTGATAATCCAAGAGCCCCGATTGATGAAGAACCGGTAACAAGAGATAATTTCTATGGTGTGGTTATTAAATATGGTTCTTTCTTGTCTTTGGGACAATTGATTTTAAAATATCGCAGTCTTATTTTTGGGGTGATGATGGTGATTTTCCTTATCATCATTATTTCCGAAACGATTACGATTATTAAAAATATTAACGAGAAAAACCGGATAAAATTAGAAAATCAATTAGAGCAAGAAAAGCTTAAATTGTTGGAAGAAGAAGAACAAAGAATTCGCGCTGAAATGGAATCTAAGCGCAAAAACAAAAATTAG
>JAKQLT010000175.1 GCA_029567025.1 Candidatus Omnitrophota bacterium
AAAGTTATTTTGTTTAATTTTAGCGGACATGGGTTAATGGATTTAGCTGGTTATGATAAATATTTATCCGGTCAATTAAAAGGGTATTCTTTGCCAGAAAACGAGCTAAAAGAGACATTAAAAACATTAGAAGGATTTCCAAAAGCAGAAATCAAATAACCTTTATCCCACCCCCGGGGTGAGGTAGGTAAAAGGGGTTGAAAAAGAGATAAAGAATGAAGAAATCTATCGGAGCGCAGACTATTGTTTTCCCAACGCCGGTCTTTATTGTCGGCAGTTATGATAAAAAAGGCCAAGCTAATATGATGAACGCGGCGTGGGGAGGCATTTGTTCTTCTGTTCCGCCCTCTGTCAGCGTTTCTATCCGTCCAGCGCGGTATACATATCAAAATATTATACAAAAAAAAGCCTTTACAGTTAATATCCCTTCGACGAAATATATAAAAGAGGCAGATTATTTTGGGATTGCTTCAGGTAAAAAAGAAAATAAACTTAAAAAAGCGGAACTCACAGCCATTAAAAGCGATATTGTGGATGCCCCGTATATTAAAGAATTTCCTTTTATTTTAGAATGTGCTCTATTAAAAACCCTTGAGGTTGGGGCGCATACGATTTTTGTCGGAGAAATTAAAGATATAAAAGTCGATGAAAACTGCCTCAATGAAAAAGGCCAGCCGGATATGGAAAAAATTAAACCTTTTAGTTTTGATCCCGCGACAGGGCGTTATTTTGAAATTGGAAAATATTTAGCTAATGCCTTTTCTGTGGGCTTATCTATACAAAAAGAATGAGCCCTGCGTTTACTCCCCAAGCATTAAAACAAATAAAATATATTCATCGGTTATCGCGTCAATTAAATGGCAAAAAGAAATCTTCTCATGAGAAAAAAATTCTTTGTTTAATGCGTCAGCATATTGACGAGATTACAAATCTTTATCAGATAAAAAATATGCATTATTTGATAGAGACCGGAGACCTTCTGATCTTATGCCTTGAAATACTTATTGAGAATAAACGTTCAATTAACGCTGTATTTGGGCGATGTATAAATCGTTATGATAAAAAGATACAAAGTCTTTTAAAGAAAAAAAAGAAGAAATGCTGACATCGAAAATCTTATTATCGCTGATAAGCCTGTTTTTTGGACGAAGATTATATTGGCTTCTCGCTGGAATTGCCGGGTATTTAGCAGGAGTGTCTTTTATGACACGTTTTTTTCATTCTTTTTCTTCTCAAAACATTTTAATAGGCGCGCTTATTTGTGCGGCGATTTTTATTATAACGGCTTTAATAATTCGCCATTGGGTTATCCTGTTCGCGTCTTTCGCTTTAGGAGGATATTTGTTCACAAATTTTTATCCTGTTTTAAGCGGCGGGCATTTAACGCCATCATTTTATTGGCCTGCTTTTTTTATTGGAGGATTTATTTTTTCTTTATTTTTTATGGCTTTTTTTGAATTAGCGCTTGTGATAGTTACGTCTTTTTTAGGGGCTTATATGATTTTTCAAGTTTTGCCGTTTGAAAACATGTTAAATATTTTTTGTAGTATCTTTTTATTTGTTCTCGGCATGAAAAGTCAATTTATGCAAATGCGAAAAGGGCAAAAGCAACAGTTTAAAAAGATTGATTTGGAACGTTTTATTCAGGAAAATTTGAAAAAAGTTCGCTACAGCAAACAAAAAGAACAAAAGTCCGTATAATTTTCTAAAAAAACTTTTTTATTTTTAATTGACAGAAATATTTTTTGTTGTTAAAGTAGCCCCTCAGAAAAGGCAAAGGCGTCTTTTCTTCTAAGAAAATTTTTCAAAGAAGAGAGGGCGTCTTTTTTTTATCCAAAAAAAAGACGCTTTTTGTTTTTTATCCTCAGCTATATATAAGGAAACAACCCCTTCAGTCTTTTCTTAATATTTTTATTACAAATAAAATTAACAAAAAAATACAATAGGATGATCCTATCTGTAAGAAAAATCAAAAAGGAGCAGTGATTATGACAAAAAAAATCGAAGAGTTTATGTCAGGCGTTATCAATAGAAACCCTGGCGAGGCCGAATTCCATCAGGCCGTACGGGAAGTGGTGGAATCCATTATGCCTTATATTGAAGATAAGCCAAAATATTTAAAGGCAAATATTTTGGAAAGGATTGTCGAGCCGGAAAGAGTGATTATGTTCCGCGTTCCCTGGCAAGATGATAAAGGCAATGTGCAAGTCAATCGTGGATTTCGTATTGAAATGAATAGCGCCATTGGGCCTTATAAAGGAGGTCTTCGGTTACATCCCAGTGTTAATTTGGGCGTTTTAAAATTTTTGGCTTTTGAGCAAGTTTTTAAAAATAGTCTTACCACACTTCCTATGGGCGGCGGAAAAGGCGGCTCTGATTTTGACCCAAAAGGAAAATCAGATAATGAAGTGATGCGATTCTGCCAAAGTTTTATGACAGAACTCCAGCGTCATATTGGCCCAAACACAGACGTTCCTGCCGGCGATATTGGCGTGGGTGGACGTGAAATTGGTTTTATGTTCGGTCAATATAAAAGACTTCGTAATGAATTTACAGGAGTTTTAACAGGAAAAAGTTTGAATTGGGGCGGTAGTCTTATCCGTCCAGAAGCGACCGGTTATGGTTGCGTCTATTTTGTCCAAGAAATGTTAAAAACCCGCAATGAATCTTTTAAAGGAAAAGTTTGCGTGGTTTCAGGTTCTGGTAACGTAGCCCAATATACGGTTGAAAAGTTACTTGAATTAGGCGCAAAAGTTGTTACTTTGTCTGATTCCTCTGGCTTTATTTATGATGAAAAAGGCATTGATTCTAAAAAATTGAAGTTTGTTATGGAACTGAAAAATGTCAAACGTGGACGTATAAAAGAATACGCGGATGAATTTAAATGCAAATTTTATGAAGGGAAACGTCCTTGGAGCATTAAATGCGATGTGGCTTTTCCAAGCGCGACACAAAATGAAATCAATGAAGAGGATGCAAAAACATTAGTTAAAAATGGCTGTATCGCCATTGGTGAAGGCGCGAATATGCCGACAACGCCTGAAGGCGTTGAAGTTTTCCAGAAAGCAAAGATCCTTTATGCTCCTGGAAAAGCCGCAAATGCGGGTGGGGTCGCTACTTCTGGTTTAGAAATGAGCCAAAACAGCATGCGATTATCTTGGTCTCGTGAAGAAGTGGATACTAAATTACACAATATCATGATCAGCATCCATGAAAATTGTGTGAAATATGGAAAAGGGAAAGATAAATACATCAATTATGTCGACGGTGCTAATATTGCTGGGTTTGTCAAAGTCGCCGACGCCATGATTGAACAAGGATTAGTATAGGAAACAAGTTTTATAAAAAAAAGCCGTCTCGTTTTTGAGGCGGCTTTTTTTGTAAGAAATAAAAATCAAAATGTTGTCGATTTAAGAAAATAGCGTAATATAATCATAAACTGAAAAGGAGAAGAGATGAGAAAAAAGATATTAGCCTTTATTTTATTTTATCTTGTTTGTTGTTTTAAAAATGCTTTTGCCGCACCCGCGTATGGGACAAAGATTCCTAAACAAGGGAAATTTTTTATCGGCGGACAATCCTATATTGTCGAAAACAGAAAACTTGAAAAAGAAAATGGATCGATGTCAGGGAAGCAGCATTTCTTTTTAATTTCTTATGGGCTTTTGGATTGGCTCAGCATTGATCTTAAAGGTGGCGTAGGCAATATCCATCACCATAAAGCCGACGCTGAAGATTTAGATTATCATTCCTTTTTAGGTGGCGGTTATGGTTTTCGCGTTAAATTTATCGACGGAGAGAAAATGGATGCAGTCTTTGGATTTCAGCATATTAGCGTTCACCCGTATACGATTGACAGGAATAATCAAAAATATAAAGCGGTTTCGGATGATTGGCAACTATCGACAATTGTTTCGTATGATTTAGAAATGTTTACGCCTTATATTGGAGCCAAATTCTCGCGTATGGATTATATTCATTGGATCGACAAAGAAAGAAATCTTATAAAATCAGATACTACAAAAAATTTAGGAGTTTTAATCGGCGTTGATATTCCAGTTAATAAAAAGATATGGTTTAATTTTGAAGCCCAATTTTTAGATGTTAAGGCCATTGCCGGAAGCATCAATATTTCCTTTTAGAAAGCTATTTTTAAGATGAAGAAAAAAGAAAAAATAAAAGAGACTTCTGTGCCAAAAGTTTCTTTTTTACAAAAATTTCAGCCCGTTTTCTTTATTTTTATCATTATTGCCGTTGGTTGGGTTTGTTACGGGCAGACCTTAAATCATTCCTACCATTTTGATGATGAGTTTTATATAATCAAAAATCCTGTCATTCGCCATTTAACCGATATCAAAGCTATTTGGAAATATGATAAAGCCAGAACGCTTGGATATTTATCATTTGCCGTCAATTATGCCATTCATCAATTTCGTCTTCCGGGTTGGCATATTACCAACATCACGATTCATATTATTGCGGCTATAGCCACATTTTGGTTGACGATTTTACTTTTATTAACTCCTCAAATGAAAACATCTTTTTTAAATGCGTATCGATATTGGATCGCTTTTTTTGTTGGAGTCCTTTTTGTTTGTCATCCGATTCAAACCCAAGCCGTAACATATTTATGGCAACGCGTCGCTTCTATGGCAACAATGTTTTATTTATTGTCTTTAGCCTGCTATTTAAAAGCACGGTTAACAAACAACAGAACATCTTTTTTTATCTTATCTGGCTTATTGGCTCTGTGTGCCTTTTTTACTAAAGAAAATTCTGGGACACTTCCTTTTGTGATTGTTTTAGTCGAGTTATTTTTCTTGGGGACAACATGGAAACAGCTTTTGCGTAGCAAATATTTTTTGATTCTTCTCGTGTTCTTTCTTATTGTGCCTATTCTTGCCAAAAAAGATATTGTTGCGTATCTTACCTTAAAATCTCCGTCTGAGTCTTATGACGGGGAATTTATTGATGGGCATAACTATCGCTTAAGCCAATGCCGCGTTTTGTGGACGTATATTAGTTTATTGATTGCCCCTATCAGCCAAAATCTTGATTATGAATACCGTGTTTCTCAAAGTCTTTTTGAATGGAAAACTTTTTTAGGATTTTTAGGATTATGTTTTCTTTTTTTCTTCGCTTTTCGATTATTTAAAAATCATCGGTTATTGTCTTTTGGAATTTTATGGTTCTTTGCAACGATTTTTATTGAAGCAGGCGCTTTTCCTATTGATTGTTTGATTTATGAACATCGTGTTTATTTACCCTTTTTTGGCTATGCCTTATTTTTTATTTCTGCGTGGGCCACTGTTTTTCAAGGAGAAAATCTTAAAAAAAGTTTTCTTTTTCTTGCCATTATCTTGCTTTTATATTCTTATATGACCGTCCAGAGAAATCGCATATGGGAAAATGATTATACTCTTTGGAGTGATATTGTTAAAAAAACTCCGCATAAATTACGCGCGTTTAATAATTTGGGGAAAGTTTTAGCAGAAATGGGGCGTCATCAGGAATCCATTGAGCAATTCAATCGCGGGCTACAAATTAATCCCCAGCGAATAGAGCTTTTAATTAATCGAGGTATTGCTTATGAAAACTTGGGACGTTATCCTGAGGCGTTTGCGGATTTCTCGAAAGTTATTGAAATTTCTGGCGATCCCCAAGGATATAGCAATCGGGCTTATTTATTTTATAAAATGGGGGATATTTCTAAAGCCCTTGAAGATTTTTCAACAGCGATTGACAAGAATCCTAATCATTTGCAGGCTTTTTTAAATCGCGGAATTTTATTATCTCAAAATAAGGACTATGAAAAAGCCATTGAAGATTTTTCGCAAGCCATTCGATTAGACCCTTTTTATGCGCCGTCTTACAATAATCGCGCTAACACATATCTAAAGATAGGAAAATTTCAAGAAGCCGTTGATGATTTTAATAAGGCTATTCAATTAATGCCTGAAGTTATTGGTTTATATCAAGGACGGATTTCGGCCTATATTCAATTAGGTCATTTTTCTCAGGCCCTTAACGATATTGAAAAAATTCTTTCCGTTCAGCCTAACAATAGAACAGCTTATTATCAAAGGGGAATTCTTAATGTTAAAAATAAGGATTATCAAAAAGCGTGGGATGATTTTACGTTAGCGAAAAAATTTGGATATCCTGTTCCTGAAAATTTCTTTGATCAATTAAAAAGATTTTTAACGCCACAACCGCGCCTATAATGATTTTTAGGATAATTTGTTGACAATTTGGCATATTTTAGGCATACTTATTTTCAAAGCAGTAAATAAATGGAGATGTGAAAGGCTTTGCAATGTTTGACAACCATGTTTTAGGACCGATCCACTGCCATTATTTACTCGTAGTTATTAACAAGTTTTAAAAGGAGGAGCAGGTAATGGCAAAAGGTAAGGTAAAATGGTTCAGCAACCAAAAAGGGTATGGTTTTATTACCCCAGAAAACGGAAAAGATGTTTTCGTTCATTTTTCAGCTGTCGAGGGCGATGGTTATAAATCCCTTGAAGAAGGACAAGAAGTAGAATTCGAAATTACTAAAGGTCCCAAAGGCGAACAAGCAACAAACGTTAGAAAAGCTTAATTGTTAGTTCGTTTTTTATATGATGAAAAAGAAAGCCCTGGCAAAATGCCAGGGTTTTCTTTGCCCGTCAATAGAAAATCATAGAAAGAATTATCATGAAAATTGAAAAAACCTTACTTTCTTTAGATTTAGAAACAACTGGCACGTGGATTGAAAAGGATAAAATCATCGAAATTGCGATGGTAAAAATTTTTGTTGATGGAAAAAAAGAATTTTTTGAGAAAAAAGTTAATCCGCAAATGCCAATTCCAGAAATCGTGATCGATTTAACCGGTATTACTAATGAAATGTTAAAAGAAGCCCCGATTTTTAAAGATATCGCTAAAGATGTTCTTGATTTTATTGCCGATAGCGATCTGGCAGGTTTTAATATTGAACGTTTTGATTTGCCTGTTTTAGAAAGAGAACTGTCTTTAGCCGGACAATCTTTTAGTTGGAAAACAAGAAAAATTTACGACGCTCAAAAAATTTATCATTTGAAAGAAAAAAGAGATCTAACTGCGGCGTATAAATTTTATTGTGACAAAGAGCTTCAAAATGCCCATAGCGCTTTAGCTGATTCGAATGCTGTTTTAGATATCTTAGAAGCGCAAATAAAGAAATATGGTGAAGGCCAAGAATCTTTAACATTTTTAGATCAATTTGATTATAAAAGCAACGCTGAGTTTTTTGATGAAGAAAGAAAATTCCGTTGGTGGAATGGAAAATTGTATATGATGTTCGGGAAATATGCGCGGCAACAGACTTTACAAGATGTAGCAAAAAAAGACCCTGGTTATTTGGAATGGATTCTTTCAGCTGATTTTAGTGAAGAAGTAAAACTTTTAGTTGAACAGGCCTTAAGAGGAAAATTCCCTGAACAAAAAAAATAAAAAAGAAAAAATTTTATGGAAATAGGAATTATAGGATTGCCAAATGTAGGAAAATCAACATTATTTAACGCATTAACAGGCGCGGCGGCCGCCGCTGAGAATTTCCCTTTTACGACTATTGAACCCAATATTGGAGTTGTTCCTGTTCCGGATCCTAAACTCCAAGCGCTCTCTGAAAAAAATAATAGCCAAAAAATTACTCTTGATGGCATTCGTTTTGTTGATATTGCAGGACTTGTGAAAGGCGCAAGCCAAGGCGAAGGATTAGGCAATAAATTTTTAGCGCATATTCGCGCGGTCGATGCGATTGTTCATGTCGTGCGTTGTTTTCGTGATGATAATGTGGTTAATGTGATGAGTGATCTTGATCCTAATAGCGCGGCCGAAATCATTGAGACAGAATTGTTATTAGCTGATTTACAACAGTGTGAAAAAGCTTTAGAAAGAACGCAAAAAATAGCTAAATCAGGGGATAAAGACGCTCAAAATAAATTTGCGCTTTTAACGGAAACAATAAAACATTTAAATGAAGGAAAATCTATTCGTCAGATAAAACTTCCCCGAGATTTCATTGATGAATTTCAGTTTTTAACGGCCAAGCCGATTCTCTATGTGGCTAATACGGATGAAACGAATACATCTCCCGAATTAATTAATGCCTTGAAAACGCGTGCCACAAAAGAACAAGCCGGCCTTGTTGTTATGTGTGCCAAAATTGAAGCAGAAATTGTTCAATTGCCTCATGCAGATCGCTCAGATTATTATGCGGCGGCAGGAATTACCCAACCGGGCCTCATAACATTAATTCAAGAAGGGAAAAAACTTTTGAATTTAGTTTGTTTTTATACGTCAGGAGAAAAAGAAACTCGCGCGTGGCTTATTCCCCAAGGGACGAAAGCCCCTCAAGCGGCAGGAAAAATTCATACGGATTTTGAAAAAGGTTTTATTCGTGCAGAAGTTTATAAATATGCTGATTTAATGCGTTTCGGATCAGAACAAGATTTACGCGCCAAAGGGTTGATTTCTTTAGAAGGGAAAGATTACGAAATACAGGATGCTGATGTGGTTTTTTTTCGATTTAATGTTTAGAAACGCGCATTCAAAAAGATTGTAAAATCTCCATTGTCTAAAGTAAAATTTATCAGTATAATATCACCATTTCCTATAAAAGTTCTTAAAAAGAAAAGAGGTTTTTATGGCCAAACAATCGAAAAATTCAGAATGGATTGATTTCCATAAAGATATTTCTAAAGAAGGCATTAAACGATCTTTTCTTCATAATAGACTTTATCCTCTTGCCAAAGATGAATATTCCGCAACAGAACATGATCATTTTTTAGCTTTAGCGGTAACAGTACGCGATCGTATTGTTGAGCGCTGGTCTAAAACCCAACAATATTATCATAAAAACAATTTAAAAAGAGTTTATTATTTATCTATGGAATTTTTGATTGGTCGTCTTTTGGGAAATTATATTTATAATTTAGGTCTTGAAAAATCGGTTCCTGAAGCCCTTTCTGAATTGGGCATGAAATTAGAAGATCTTCGCGAACAAGAAGTGGACACAGGATTAGGCAATGGCGGTTTGGGACGATTAGCCGCTTGTTTCCTTGATTCAATGGCTACTTTAAGCATTCCCGCGCATGGGTATGGGATTCGTTATGATTATGGCATTTTTCATCAAAAAATCGTTAATGGCTATCAAGTGGAACTTCCAGATGAATGGTTGCGATTAGGATGCCCTTGGGAGTTTCCTCGACCAGAATACACGGTTAAAGTCCATTTCTATGGACGCGTTGAAGAGTTTAAAGATAAAAATGGTGTTCTTAGAAAAAAATGGGCAGACACGCAAAATGTTTTAGCCGTCCCGTATGATTTTCCTATTCCCGGATACAAAAATGATATTATTAACACCTTGCGGCTTTGGTCAGCCAGAAGCACCGAAGAATTCGATTTGGAATATTTTAATTCTGGGGATTATGAACAAGCCGTTTATCGAAAGATCTTTTCTGAAAATATCTCCAAAGTGTTATACCCTAACGATTCTCAAGCACAAGGGAAAGAGCTTCGATTAAAGCAGGAATATTTTTTTACTGCCGCATCCATCTCTGATATTATTCGCCGATTTAAAGTCGAAAATGAGAATTGGGAAAAACTTCCCGATCAAGCGGTCATCCAGCTCAATGATACGCATCCTGCTTTAGCGATAGCCGAATTGATGAGAGTCCTTGTTGATGAAAAAGATCTTGATTGGAATAGAGCTTGGGAAATTACTAAAAAAACTTTTGCGTACACGAATCACACGCTCATGCCAGAGGCATTAGAATGTTGGCCTGTTGATCTTTTGGAACGCGTTTTGCCACGGCATCTCCAAATTATTTATGAAATTAATGACGGGTTCCTAAAAGAAATCCGCCAAAAATTTCCTGGAAATTTAGAAAAAATCGCTCGCATGTCCTTAATCGGAGAGGTTCCTTATAAACACGCTCGGATGGCGTATTTATCCGTGATTGGAAGTTTTTCTGTGAATGGCGTTTCCGCATTACATTCAGACCTTTTAAAGACAAGATTATTTAAAGATTTTTATGAGCTTTATCCTAAAAAATTCAACAATAAAACAAATGGCATCACGCAACGGCGATGGCTTCTAAAAGCCAATCCTGGCCTTTCGAATTTAATTACAGAAACAATAGGAGATGACTGGGCCACGAATTTGGATTCTTTGAAAAAGCTTTTACCATTAAAAAACGATGCCGCGTTTTGCAATAAGTGGGCGCAAGTTAAATTGTATAATAAAAAAACTTTTTGTGATTATCTTGAAAAAAATCATGGGTGCAAAGTTGATCCAACAGCTTTGTTTGATGTTCAAGTTAAACGCATGCATGAATATAAACGGCAAATGCTTTTTACTCTTTATATTATTTCGCAATATTTAAAAATCATCAATGACCCTAAAGCGTTTACACAATCGCGTGTTTGTCTTATTGGCGGTAAAGCCGCGCCTGGATATGCCATGGCCAAGAGTATTATTAAATTTATTAATAATGTCAGCCATGTTATTAATGAAGACAAAAAAACAAAAAATAAATTACAACTTTTCTTTTTAGAAAATTACCGCGTTTCTTTGGCTGAGAAAATTTTTCCTGCGTCCGATTTGTCCGAGCAAATATCAACAGCGGGGACAGAGGCCTCTGGAACAGGAAATATGAAATTTATGCTTAACGGAGCATTGACAATTGGAACGCTCGACGGCGCTAATGTGGAAATGGCGCAATTATTAAAACCAGATGAAATTTTTATTTTTGGCCTTAAGGATGAAGACGTCCAGAATATTCGCGCTTTTGGGTATCGCCCCCAAGAATATATTAATAAATCCTCAACCTTAAAAGAGATTTATCAGTTCATTGCTCGAGGAAATTTCAATAAAGAAGAACATGGGATTTTCGACGCTTTGATTGATAACGTTTTTCTTAAAGATCCTTATTTAATTTGCGCGGATTTTGATTCTTATTGTGCTATGCAGGAAAAAATATCCTTAGAATTTCAAAATAAGAATTCTTGGATGAAAAAATCAATCGCTAACGTGGCAAATTCCGGAGAATTTTCATCTGACAGAACAATTCGTCAATATGCGAAAGATATTTGGAAAGTCCCTTGTAAATAATTATGGTTGATGGCGCAGAAAAAAGAAGAAATAATCGTTTCCCCGCAGAAGTAGCGATGCGCTATGATTTTGCTTATGACGTGGAAACAAAATTAAAAATTCAAGTAAAAAAAGAATTTATCCCTCAAAAACTTATTCCCAAATATCCTGCTATTAGTAAAAATGTCAGCTTAGAAGGAATTGGCTTTGTTGCTTCTAAACTTTTATCTGAAGGTGATTTCTTAAATCTAGAGCTTTATCTGCCTCATGAGAAAGATCCTATTCATATGGAAGGAAAAGTCCGTTGGAGCAAACCCGTTCAGCCAGAAAAACCCAATTCCAAACTTTGTTATGAAACAGGCGTTCAGCTTATAACTATTGAAGGCAAAGAGGTTGAGGAAACTATTTATTTTGACGAACAATACAAGATTTTATGGAGTAAAGTTTTAGATAATATTTTAGGCGGCTATCATTTGAGCGCTTTAAAATCCAAAGAATCTGACATGAAAAAAAATTAATCATGGAAACATTATTTACAAAAATCATTCGAGGTGAAATCCCTTGCCATAAAATAGCAGAAGACGAAAATTTTATAGCTTTTTTGGATATTCATCCTATTAATCCGGGCCACACGTTAGTTGTCCCTAAAAAAGAATTTGATTATATTTTTGATGGCGATGACACGACATTGGCTCAGCTTATTGTTTTTTCTAAGAAAGTCGCTTTGGCGATAAGAAAAACTGTTCCTTGTATTCGTGTGGGGATTATGGTCGCAGGGCTTGAAATTCCGCATTGCCATATACATTTAGTTCCTATTGTAAAAATGTCTGATCTTAATTTTGAAAACGCTAAATCAGCGTCAGGAGAAGATCTGAAACTCATAGCAGAAAAAATAAAGAAAAACATTCTACTTTAAATATGATGAAGGAGGAAGACATGTCCAGCTTAACGTCAGCTATGCCAAAAAATTGGAGCAAAAAACAACAGCATGTTTGGAAATGCGTTGAAGACCATTGGGATCATTTAATTAACAAACGGATAGATGCTTTTAAAGAGTATATTCACGATGATTTTATTGGCTTCGGACATGAAAGTCCTATTAGCATTGATAAACCTTGGCTTGAAAAATGGGTTGGTTTTTGGACAAAATCAACCGATATTATTATTTGTGAATTAAGACCTATTCATATTGAGATTCACGCGGATATCGCGATTGTTCAATATTTCATTTTTACTATTGAAAAAAATGCTGGCGGAGGAAAACGTGTGATTCGAAGATATACTATGACTTGGAAAAAAAACCATGATTTATGGCAAGTTATAGGTAGCCATAATAATCTTATGGATGAAACCATCCGAGGATAAGTCAAAATTCATTTTTCTCCTGCCCTTGTTTTATTCCTAAAAATAGTTTATACTTAAAACAGGTTGTGAAATTTTAATGAGTCGTTGGCATGGGGAGGCCGTCATATGGGAGAGACGTATGAGCTAAAAACGACTTTTGGCCTTTTGAGAAGGTAATTTCTAAGCCACGGGATCGCTAAAAAGAAGCGAAAGTCGTGGCTTTTTTGTTATAATGAAAGCAACAAGATAAAAAAGAGAGACTAAAAGTGAATAAAATGTTTCAAAATCCTTTGAGAGTGCTCATTATCGAAGATAGCCAGGTTGATCAAACCATGTTATCTGCTATGATTGCAGAATCTTCTGACGGTCTTTCTT
>JAKQLT010000184.1 GCA_029567025.1 Candidatus Omnitrophota bacterium
CGCGATTAAAAATTTTTTATATATTCTCATTTCTCCCCCTCCTTGTTTTTTAACTACCTTATTGCCAACTGGATAAAGTATAACACGGTTTAAAGCTCTAACAAGACCCTTCAGCCCGTTTGCAGAAACCGCTTTCTTGAAGAATCCCAGAGCCTCATTAGAATATAAAACTTCTTATAATATTTTTTCTTTGTTCATTTTTACTTTTATGCTATAAAAATGCCTATGGAATCATCCCCCAAATCGATTTCCCTTATAAAGAACTCTGCCTCTGTTGAAACAAATCCTGAAAATGCGGCTTCAACGCCGATGCTTAAGCAATATCATGCGATAAAAAAACAGCATAAAGACTGCATCCTTTTCTTTCGTTTAGGCGATTTCTATGAGATGTTTTATGATGACGCAAAAATGGTTTCCCGTGAACTTGATCTGGTTTTAACGTCTCGAGGGAAAGACCCCTCTGGAAAAATTCCAATGTGCGGTTTCCCGCATCACGCGGCGGATAATTATATCGCGAAACTAATGAAGGCAGGTTTTAAAATCGCGATTTGTGAACAAATGGAAGATCCCGCCCTGGCTAAAGGCATTGTTAAACGCGATATCATTCGTATCCTGACAAGCGGCACTTATGTCGATGAAAATACCGTTGATACGCGTTATCTTTTGGCCTTAGCGCCAGCAAAAGAATCAATCGGCATCGCTTTTATCGATCCGTCTTCAGGAACCATTTGGACGAATGAATATCCTTTTTGCGCAAAACGTCTCACAGAATTATTTCTGAAACTTCCTATTTATGAATGTATCTATCCGGAGAACGCCGAATCCTTTGTCCAAGATCTTTTTTCCCATCCTTCTTTAAGAATAAAAAATATCTGCTTAAGCGCTTATCAAGATTGGTGTTTTAATGCCGAAATGGCCTATAAAACTATTTGTGAACATTTTCACGTTCATAATTTAAACGGATTTGGAATTGAATCACGCTCTCACGCTCAAGCCAGTTGCGGCGCGCTGTTAGAATATTTAAAAGAAATGAACAAACAACCCTTACGCCATATTGATAAAATCTCTCTTTATATCGATGATGATTTTATGTTCATTTCTCCACCGGCTTTTAAAGGTCTTGAGCTTGATCATTTCATTAAAACAATCGATGAGACGCTTTGTCCTTTGGGAAAACGAAAATTTTATTTCTGGTTTACGCATCCTTCAAAAGATATCGAAACAATCCAAATGCGCCAACGCGCCATTACGCTGCTAAAAGAAAATGCCCCCGCTCAAAAAGAATTAAAAATTCATTTAAGCAAAATAACGGATATTGAAAAATCCTTATCGCGTATTAGTTGCGGCTATACGCATATTAAAGATCTCGTAGCGCTTTGTCATGCATTAGCGCGCATTCCCGATCTTAAAAATATTACCCATCCTTTAAAAAATGAAAATCCGCTTTTTACGATTGATGATATTGAGAATCTGCGAACTCTTTTAAAGGCCAGCGTTAACGAAGACGTTTCGCTTTCTAAACCAGACGGCCGTGTCATTAAAACGGGCTATCATCATGAATTAGATGCGTTACGTGATATGCAAGAAAATAGCCGCGTATGGCTTAAAAACTTTCAAGCAGAAGAAATTAAAAAAACAGGGATTAACTCTTTAAAAGTTGGATTTAATAATGTCTTTGGTTATTATATCGAAATTACAAAATCCAACTTAAGCGCGACGCCGCCGCATTATATTCGCAAACAAACGCTGGTCAATGCCGAGCGTTTTATTACTCCCGAGCTTAAAGATTTTGAAGAAAAAATATTAACAGCGGAAAGCCGCATTCTTAAAATCGAGAACGATATCATCAAAGACCTTCACCAAAAAATTCTCGATCATTCCGAAGCGCTTCATCATTATTGCGAACAATTAGCAAACTTAGACTGTTTATATGCTTTAAGCCTTTTAGCTCAAAGACATGATTATTGCTGTCCTCAAATCAACACCACAAGTATTATTCATATCAAAAACGGCCGTCATCCTGTTGTTGAAATAACATCAACCGAAACATTTGTCCCTAATGACACCTTGCTGGATGATAACGAAAACCATCTTATTATTTTAACAGGCCCCAATATGGCAGGAAAATCCACTTATATCCGTCAAACAGCTCTTTTAACAATTATGGCGCAAGTTGGCAGTTTTATTCCGGCCCAAGAAGCCAATATAGGCATTGTGGACAAAATTTTTACGCGTATCGGCGCGCATGATGATATTACCAAAGGCCAATCTACTTTTATGGTGGAGATGAATGAAACTGCGGATATTTTAAATAATCTCACAGAAAGAAGTCTTGTCATTCTTGATGAGATTGGCCGAGGCACTTCAACTTATGACGGACTTTCTCTGGCTTGGGCGCTGGCCGAATATTTCCAAACAAAAAAAGCACGAACACTTTTCGCGACTCATTTTCACGAATTAACGGCTTTAGCGGATAAATTGCCAGGTATTAAAAATTACAATGTCGCTGTCAAAGAATGGAAAGACGAAGTTGTATTTTTGCACAAAATTGTTCCCGGAAGCTCTGATGACAGTTACGGCATTTATGTCGCTAAACTGGCCGGCATCCCTTCTGCTATCATCGAGCGTTCTAAAAAAATTCTAACACAGTTAGAGCTCAAAAATGATATCAAAGAAAATATCCGCCGGGACTTTCAAACCGAAGAACAGTTAAATTTTTTTACAGCTCAGCTAAATCCTGACACAACAGAAATTATAGAAACCATTAAAGCGTTGGATATTAATCATCTGACGCCCATTGAAGCATTATCAAAAATCCAGAATCTCAAAGAAATGTTAGAGCGCACATAAAAATGGCTACTATCACAATATTACCCGATCATCTTATTAGTAAAATCGCCGCCGGAGAAGTTATTGAACGCCCCGCATCCGTCATCAAAGAATGCGTGGAAAATTCTTTAGATGCTGGCGCAACATCCATTGAAATTCATTTAAAAGATGCTGGGAAATCTCTAATTCATATTAAAGATAACGGCACAGGCATTTCACAAAACGACTTAGAAAAACTTTTCTTTCGTCATGCCACAAGCAAAATAAAAAACGAGGATGATCTCTCTCATATCAACTCTTTAGGATTTCGAGGAGAAGCCCTTTACAGTATTGGCGCTATTTCTGATGTAACCTTAAAAAGCAAAACGCTCAATCAATCAGAAGGATGGGAAATTCATGTCCGAGGAACGCAACGTCTTTCTTTAAAGCCAGCCGCGACCACCCTTAATGGCACAGAAATCGAAATCAAGGAACTTTTCTTTAATACCCCTGCGCGCAAAAAATTCTTAAAATCAAACACGACCGAAATAAACCAAATCTTAAATATTCTTATTCCCTATACCCTCTTACATTATAAAACACGCTTTTTACTGACACACCAAGGAAGCCCGCTTATCGATCTTCCAACGGACGAAAATTTAACAAAACGAATCGCCCAATCCCTGCATATAGAAGAAAAATACATTCTGGAGAAAAAATATCCGAAAGATCAAAATGATATGGCCATTCAAATCGTCTTAGGCGATATCAACATCAAACGTGCCCGGCGGGATTTACAATTCTTATTCATTAATGGCCGCCCTGTCCAACATAAAAACATCTCCTTTCATCTCAATCAAGTTTATCGGCTTATAATGCCGCCAACAGATTATCCGTTTTTTTATGTTGATATCCTTATACCTCCCGATGATGTTGATGTTAATGTCCACCCGACAAAACGCGAGGTGAAGCTCAAAGACGAACAACATCTTTGTATGCTTTTAAGAAATATCACAGAAGAAATTCTGATGAAAAACGGGCAAATAAAAGAAGCGGCCTCTTCCTTTTCCCCTGCCCATACTTTTAAAAATACTACTATCAGAATAAAAGAGAATAAAACAGATAGCCTAGAGCCTTGGGAAGGTCAAAGCGAAAAAAGCCCGAATAATAACATCCCTCATTCGCCTTCAATATCCGAACAGCTCTTTTTTATTCCAGAAGCGAATTTCCATAGAAAAAATAAAGAAAATCTACAAAGCCGTCTACAAAACGCAAAATTTATTGGTGGTTTCCTTAATAAATATTTACTCTTTGAAGAAAATCATTCGCTTCTTTTAATAGATCAACACGCGGCGGCGGAACGCGTCAATTATGAAAAATTTCTAAATCAAATCCGCAAAGGACAAATCGAAGTCCAACATCTTTTAACGCCCATCACCCTCAAATTGACTCCTCAAGAATTTCTGACATTTGAAGAAATCAAAGATACTCTTGAAAAAATAGGATTCTCCAATAATCAATGGGACGCCACATCTATTGCTATTCATTCTCATCCCATATTTATTAAAAATATTGAACGCGCCATAAGGAATTTATTAGCAGAGCGGTCTGTGGAAAAGTACGATATGGATGCGATAGCTCGTCGCGCTTGTCGTTCATCCGTGATGACAGGCGATAAACTTCAAGACCCTGAAGCAGAAAAATTAAAACAACAATTAATAGAATGTTTCGATCCTTTTACCTGCCCGCACGGACGGCCCACAGTCGTAGAATTAACAGAAGATTTCTTAGACAAACAATTCCTGCGTTAACATTCATAAAATTCTTATACAAAAATCTGTCGATAACGATCCGTAAATAAAACGATTCTGGGAAGATCATCGTTAAAAATCACCGGCGTAAAATCTCCCAGAACATTAAGACGGACATACGCATACGCCCTATCGGGGGAATACGATATAAGAGGCGTCGGATAAAAAACCTTCGCCATAGGAAGAATAGGATTTCTTATAACAGGTTGTTTCTTAAACCTATCCACGACGCATAAAACTTCATGGACCCAATCTGTTGTTATGGGGCGATAAATACGCCCTTTGATATTAAGGGCTAAACAAAACATTTTCTTCGGATTTATAGTCGGACGGCGAATGATATATTTTTTATCTTCTGGTTTTTTTCTATCAAAAATTTTCGGCCATTTCTTCAAAGGAATTTCGGGCGGCATCCCATAACGGGCAGCTAAAAGCGCGCGAAAATGTTCAACGTCATGCGGAACCTTCACAATATCTCCGTCGCTTTTTAACTCAAAAAACAATAACCCTTGCGAAAGCTCTCGCGTATATTTTCCGCTCCAAACATCTTGCATCAATTGAAATCTCTCTTCACCCTTAATTTTTTCTAAAGCATTTTTAAGCCATTGTTCTTTTTGTTGTTTGCCATCATCGATCGTCTCCCGAGGATTTCGCGACATATAAAAACCATAAGGAGATAATTGTTTGTCTTGATGATTTCTTTGTTCATTGAAAATGTCGTTTGATAATTCGCGCTCTTGTCTTTTTCGACGACTTTCTTTTTTTCTTTTTTCACTTTGTTGGATTTCATTGAAAACATGTTTCCAAAGATACTCCTCTCGGCGGCGCATATATTTCTTTAACAATTCAAAAATTGCTGACGTATCATCTTTAAGCGGTTTATCTATTTCTGCTTTTCCAAAAATATAATCTATACGCTGTCCTCCTGAAGAAAACGGAGGAGCTAATAATATTTTAGGGATAATCAATCGCCACGGCCGCCAAGGCGTTATTTTAACAAAAATAGGCGACCACGGATGATGTTCTTTTTCTTTAATAGGAACCACTGGTAATGTTTCCTGAAAGGGCGGAGGAATAAAAAAGGCTCTTTTTCCCCGATCATCGTCTCCCGGTCCTGTTCCCGATCCAGGGCCTCTGCCCGTTGAAAAATCTGTTGGCCATCTTTGATAAGGGGTTTGCGGGAAACCTTTTTGCGGAGTATTTCCTTCTGGTCCAGAATAACCACCTTTATCCTGGCCAGGGAAGCCAAATCCATAACGAATAAACCAAAATGCAAAAGGATTTCTCGCAAATCTCGACGGAGGAATCATTATTTTATTGAGAAAAGGAAAGCGATTATTATCACCCTCATCATTTTCATCCATACCCGGACGTTTCCTCGGAAATGGAATAATCGGATACGGCCTAAGAAGAATAAAACCTCTGAAAGGTCGTGGCGGCCGAGGGGCAAAGCGTCGAGCTCGTTTTCTGCGTTTACATTTTTTCTCGCGTTCTTCCCAATCATCAGGGCGCTCATCCTCGGGAATATCAAAAATACAAACACGCGTTCCATCGTCTTGAACCACACAGCCCGGACAATCTTCCATTGCTTTTTGTTCAGCGGCCGTATAGTTAGAAGTAATGCCCAACAGAAAGCCTAAAGAAACCCATTTTTCAACACCGAAAAGTCCCAGCCCTTGTCCAAGGCCAGAAGACACTTCTAATATATGGAAAAGATTAAACAAATAACTTAATCCCAAAACAAACAAGAAAACAAAAACGCTCAAGAACATTGAAGGCAAAACCATAGATTTAGTTTTATGTTTTTCGATATTCTCTATTTCATTCATAGGCAAAACAGATTGTATCTTCTGGACGTATTGAACAAAAATATTACCTGTTGGATCAAAATTATCCTCTTCAAAAAATTTCGCTTTTTCGAAAAGATAAATAAGCGCGGAGGCTAAAACATAAATAGATCTTGTTTCAGCCCAACCGGCCTTTAAGCGGAAAATAACGCTCTTTCCTTTCTCAAGCGCAAAAAAGGCTAAATCCAAAGGCAACATTACTTCTTTCCATTCAGGGAAATCTTCTCTCAAAGCAAAAACAGTAACACCGTTAAAATAAGGTCTTCGTATCAAATTAAAAACCATGGCCGCAGGCCTTGTATGAAATCCCCTAGTATTTAAAAGTCTCAGCTTAATCACTAATTCTTTCTCTTGCCGATTCCAATCTGTAAAACTTTCATCAACGAAAATAGGTTCTTGCTCTACAATGGTTTCTTGAGGTTTTTCCATTTCATTCCAAGAAATATCCGCATCCTTTCTTTTTAACGATTGAGACAGACCAATAGGGCTAACCATCACTTGTTGTATATGTAAAATATCAATATCGGTTAAAAACACATGAACGATCGAGGAAAGATATTTATGGACAACGCCTCGATTATCCCGTATCCATCGCATAAAATCGGCTAAAATCATTTCCACTTTTGACCGCATTTTCAAAACAACCTCATCCAACACTATTTTCTCGGTTTCTTTCTTAATAAGATTATCTAAAGCCTCATTGAATTTTCTAAAGAAATCCTCTTTGGAATAAAGTTCTTGCGTTATATCTTTATTCTTTATAAATCTCTTTACTCCATTCTGACTGATAACCACCATGGAACCCGCTGAGCCAATAACATGAAAACGCGTTTCTTGTCCTATTAAAACGCTCGGAATACTATTATTCACCAACCACAAAAATGGATGGCCGATAATCGTGCTAAAGGTTTTAAGAATCTCCGGATCAATATCGCTCGATGATTGTTCAAAATATAATATCCTTCTTAATAAAGGATCTTTAGTGACTTGATAAAAATACGTGTTCTTGCGCGAAGCTTCTACCGTTTTTTCACGAAGTTTTTCTGTCATTAAACGCGTTTGTTCAAAAAACCTTTCATCGAGATCATGAACCGACGCTATCAAATTATTCCCGCCCGCCGTATAGAAAGCGCCAAAATGACCTTCAAGGAGCAGATGGCTTCTGAAACGAATAGCGTCATATAGATGCCGTATTTTTCTATTCTTTAAGAAGCTCTTTTTCCAATTGTCAAACGTATCACTCGTGATTTTAAATTGATTTAACCAAACACGGAAACGGTCTTCGTACATTATTTTTAGACAGCGGTCATCCGCTTCAACGGCTGATAAGAAAATAAACTCATTATTTCCCAAAATAGGAATAATCCTAATATTGCGTTTCTCCAATAGATCTCTTTGTGCGGGCTTTCCATGAATAAGATCATAAGATAATATTTTCTCTAAAATGTCTTTAGAATCATAATTCGCCGGCATAGAAATTCCGTTAAAATCAGGCAGAAAATCGCCAACAAGGAAAACAGAAAAGAACACAACGCGTTCTGGGAATTTCTCTAAAATCGCGTCATATTCCTTGATAATCAATGGGGTCCAATAATTCCAATCACCGTCAAAATCAGAAATCGCGATTTCAACATTAATCGTATTTTTATCTAACTGAAATACTCTCTTGCGATTTTCTAAATATTTCAGTCTTTGCCATTGATGATAAGAAGAATGTTTCAATTTTCCTGTTTCTCTAAACAGCCAATGAAAACGATCATTTAACTTCTTTAAAGACCGAACATTAAATAGAATCTTTTTATATAAAACATCCTCTAAAATACCCGGCGTTGAATGATGTTCTGTTCGCATCCATGCGTCAGTCCTTAAAACCCAAGCGTCTTTGGTCAAATCATCAAAAACAAGAGATTGTTTTAACTTCTTATCCCGCACAAAAAGAGCCATCAAGCCATGAGGAGCTAAAATCTTCTCCAAATTCCTAAACACCGAAATAATCTCGCGTGATTCTTTCGACGGCACAAGGCTGCCTGGCGGATCCATAAAAAGAATCAAATCCATTTTATTCTCTACAAATTCTGCATGATAATCTAAAAGACGCGTTAAATCGCCCTCAGGAATATCTTTTTCCTCTCTTTGATATTTCAATAAAACATTATCATCGGGAGCTAATAAACGAACTCTATCTTGCATTCCTAATTTTCTTAACGTTTCTTTTGCCCGCAAAACCATAGAGGGGTCATAATCCATTCCCACAATAGAAAACGAAATCCCTTTCTTCTGAAATTCCTTTTCCAATTTATCCGCCGCTAAAACAATGGCCGGAACCATCTGTAAAAATTGAAAATCTAATAATAAAATCTGAAAATGCTTCTTCGACGGATTATGGCGAACCAACCAACGAAGTTCTTCTATACGAAACGGCAAAATACGCGCATCATAATACATATGATGCGCAATATAAGACGCGGTCTCTTCAATGTTCAATTTATTCTTCTTGGCCTCTTCAAAAATGCCAGCATAAAATTCTAAAAGACCAGTCTCTTTCATTAAAGAAAACGATCGTCTTGAAAATGGCGTTTTTTGTCTTTTTTGAACCAAAATTTTATCTTCTTTAAATATCTTTTCCAACGTCTCAATAAAATACGCCATACTCTCTTCATCCATCCATAAAGGTGCAAAAATATATCGAGAGCGCATAAAAAACACGTTAGCAAGATCATTAATTAAAAACTTCTGTTTTAACGCTATGCGCCCGACTATATTTTTTTCATAAGAATTTAAAGCCCGCGGCAATTCCGGCTCAATTTGAGCAAAGACTTTATGACGGCCAGAAGAAGAAAAAACAATCCTCGGACAGATATCTTTGTGAAGATAAGAAGAGTTCTCGACACGTTCTAAATATTGATAATACGCCACAAGCTCTCGACATAAAGCAATAAAACCTTGATACGCAAACATTCTAAAAAGATTCTTTGTCTGATCCACAAGCGCTTGATAAAAATCCTTCAATTCCGAAGCCTTTCCTTTTTCTAATATTCCTTCAATCTTTTTCTTCAAAAAGCTTTTATCTTTTTCTTTAAAGAAAGGATGTCCCTGAATCCACCATGCCAGCCAAGCTAAAGAACCTAAATCTTTTAGTTCTTTATATTTTTCTTCCCATTTCCTTAATAGTTGTATCATCCTATCCCACACGCCTAAGACACGATGTGATTTCTCGTCAATATAACGATACAAAATAAAAATAAACATTCCCGATATAATATAAAAAGCCTGGGCATCCCAAAACTGCGCGAAGAAATTTTTCAAAATAGCCAATGGTAAAATAAAAGCAAACGAATCAATATTACGTTTGAAACGATTTAATTTCATATCTTTAAAAACGACTTTTGTTTTTAAAGAACCCAGTAAAAATATCTTCGCATAAAAATAATTCCAAATGCTTGTTTCCACGAGCATCACAAAACCAAAAAGCCCGACTAATCCTGTTCTAATGATATTAATAAGTGGATCAGGATCCGCAGGAATAAAATGATTCATCCACGAAAAAGCATAATTAATTTGTATGCCAAACGTCGCGCCCAAAATACCCATGCTAAGCGCTTTTCTGGTATTCTTTGTTTTTGTCGCAAAATATTGCGCGATAGATTGCCCGATAAAACCTGTCATGAATCCTAAATAAATATTCGACGTCAACAAAGCACCAAACATCAATAATACAACCGGCCAGGCAACACAATTTAAAGAAAATGTAGTCGGTTTTCTCTCAATCGGCTGTTGATTCAAAAGCCACGCTTTATATCGTAAAAACGCATGCTGTAACATTCTAAGGATCTTATCGCTTTTTTCAGGATGAGAATAAACGTATGAACCCTGTTCGCCTCGAGAACGCGTAAAATTAAGCGCGGCTACTTTAATGCCTTTTTTAATAAGCGTATCAACAATATCTTTTGCGACTTTATAAATTTCTTCATCAGATGCCTCATGATGCATAATATTAATATGCCCGTAAAGATCTTTGCGATGTTCATAATCCAAAGAAATAAACGAAAAATCAATAACAACAATCGCCTCTTTTTGATACGACGGAATTTCTTCCATATTATCAATAATCCCGTAATATTTTCTGGTTCCCAAGAAATCGATTAAGGATTCTATTTCATTAAACTTGTTGTCTTGTGACCAACGCGGACGGACTAAAGAAACTTCTTTGGCCAAATATTCCTGTTTAACAAATGTCAGCCAATTAGAATCGCTAAGCATTTTTTCTAAAGAAACTTCTTTGGTTAAATAATCGTTTGCGGAAAACGATAACCAAGAAAAACCTTCAAACGCTTCTTGCGGAATATTCTTAATCGGCGAATGGAAACTAAAAACAATGATTGGTGTTTCCTGCTGAATCTTTCCGGCAATCTTTAAATTTTTTAACCAAGGCACAATTTCCTGCGGTGTTTCAAAAACCGATTCTTCTATAGAAACGTTCTCATTAATTTCTTGAGCATTTTCCTTGCGATACAAGCTCATCTGCCATCCATAACCGCTGTCGGGACGAAGATATTGAGCAATTATTTGCTCCCATAGAGTTATTTCCGAATTTAAAATAACCGGAAATGTTTCTTCAAGAAACACCGCTGCTTCTTCATAAATACGCTGTTTCGGATCTAAAGCCGTCATATTATCCAAAATTAAATAACCGCCAGGTCTTAAAGCTTTCTCGACAATGTTTAAAAATTTATCGTAATATTTCGCGATAGCCAAACCAGCTTTTTGATAATACGCATCAATACCTTCAGATAAAATCCTTTCTAATAAAGCGCTATCCGTAATGTCTCCCTTAACAAAATGGACAATTCTTTTCTTCGGTTTTTCTTGCCCATAGCCCCAGAAGAATTCAATATCCAATTGGCTCGTAAATTTATAAAAATCCTTGTTTCGCGCGGATATCTTTTCTATATCTTTATCGGAAACGCCAATCGATTTAAGCTCTAATAATAAAAGGGCTAAATCAGAAACAGGATAGGCAACTCCTCCTTGCTTACTTCTTTGAACAATAACACATCGGCCATCCATCGATGACTTTGAAAAACCATCTAGATATTTCTCTTCACGATAGAAATCTAATAAAGTTTCCGCAAAAACATTATAAAAATATCCCAAATCTACAAGCCACAATTCTGTCGCATTAGTGGATAAAAGAACATTGGATAAATCTTCTCTTGCGCCGCCGTAAACGACTGTAAATTTCTTGCTATAAGGATTGACGACCCTTTTAATCGCCATATCATAACCAACAAATGGCAATGACAATAAGCCGGAATCCATGGTTCGCGTATCAACTTTTAAAGAAGATAAATTGTAATAATTGCGTTCAATAATATATAAAACAGCGCCTAATAAAAGTTCGCGCTTCTTAACATTCTTCAATGATTTAAAATAATTTTGTAAGAGCATATCCGGCAATATTTCTTCCTTGTGATTCTCTTTATCATAGAAAATATCCAATTGGCCATGGACATAATCAAAAATACGTAAGAGATCTTTTAAGGTAATACGTTTATATTTTTTAATATACTGAGAAAGGGTCTTGACGAAAGGAGTATCAGAAATGAATTGTATAGAAGAAAGACATACGAAAAGACATAGGCCTGCAAACAAAAACTTACCTGGCGGAGCTAAAATATGAGGCAGACGCCCCAAGATAGAATCGATAAAGGACAAAATAACCTCTCCCCATCCCCTAAAAGAATTTAATCCAATCGCGATCGTGCCTAAAAACGGAATAAAACTAAAAAAAGTATTGGAATCTTTCTTGCCAACCCAATATTCAAAAAGCCGTTCATCGACTGAAGAAATGGGGTCAGGATAATCATCGTCTATTCGAGATTCTTCATAAATTTGATGAATCAGCAGACCTATTTGTCGCGCTAAATTAATATCTATATCTTTTTGTTTAACACTTTTTTCCAAATCACAAGAGGCCCTTTTTAATAAAGAATACAATATCGGTGCTCCGGATTGATTGACCTCCTTTCCTAATAATCTCAATTCATTTTTGACCTCCGTATTAATGACACGATGCGCGTACTTTCTTGTCCGATTTATATATTTTTTCTCCATAGCGAAAATACCATATTCAGGATGCAAAAATCGATACAATGTATTTAAAGGTTCATCTCCTCTTTTATCTGTTTGATAGCGAGAACCGGTATCCCGAATGAGGCGTCGTACAACCCTCACAATCGGTCGAGCATAATGAAAAATAGCCCGATAATGATAGGATTTAACGATGTGAACAATACGTGGATGAAGGGCGTAAATCCCATCAATAACAAGCATTTGGCCTTTTTTAAGAAAAATTTCTTCTTGAAAATCCGTGCGTACTCCGGTTGAAAAATTATAAATAGGCAATCTTGTTTCGCCGGTCTTTAATAATTGAATTAAAGAGCTTTCTAAAAGATCCCACGCATAAGCGTCTTCAGAATCATAATCATAAAAAAGTTTTCCTCGAAAATCACAAATATAGCGACCCTTTTCATCCTGGATCGGAAGCTTATCATAACGCAAATCATATTGTCCTTTACGATGTTGTTCAGGAGCAACCTTACTCTTAAAGAATCGATCCAAGGGGAAATAAACAAAAATATGCGGCGCCATTGATTTGATGGATTCCGCCATTATTGTTTTTCCCGATGCGGTTGGCGTGCCATCTAAAAGAATATTCATTCTGTCTTTTTTAGCAAACGGCAAAATATACTGAAGCAAGAATTTCTGACGCTTATGAAAATTATTAATATAAACTTCTGGTTCTTTAGAAAAAGGCGTAAAGAATTCCTTATATTTATCAACGATATGTTTTAGGCCCGGATGTCCCTGCTTTAATAAAATATCCGCGTAATTCAATAAAATCCTGAAAAACTCGTCATAATCCTCTATATCGTTCAGATCATAAAGGGCCATGATATCAGTAAATTCTTTCGTTTCGCTAGTAATAGCAAATGGTTTTCCTTCATAACGCAATAAATAATAATGATCACCCGCTATAAGATTTTTCATTTCTCTTTTCATAAAACGAGGAGATAGTTCAGTGCGTTCAAAAACTTTTCCCAAAACCGTTTTTCCAATAAACTGGGCATAAGGAGAATACGTCTTTAAAGATCGATTTCTTAATATGCTTCCTAAATGATGCGGGCAAGGAATAAACGAACATTGTTCTTTAACTTTCTGTGTCAAAATAAGAGCATTATGAAGAATCACATACGGAAATGTTTCGGAAATAACCTTTAAAATCTCGACAGAGCGTTCACGAACCGCATCATACAGATACGGTGAAATATATTTATGGATCTTTAATAAATTAATCTCGGTATCAATAAAATCAAAAAAGGACTGATAATGGCCTTTATAAAGGTCATAAATATAACCGCGATCAAAACCATAAGAAGACGCTATGCGATCCGCCACATATAAAATCTCCCAAATGGTTTTTAAGCGCGCATCAACCCAATGGCCTTTCTGTTCCCAATCATGGTGATGCGTTATTAAAAATTGTTCTCTTTCATTTAAAACAATCTTCTGTTCCTGTAAAACTTCTAAAACAAGACGTTGATGGTCTTTTCGATATTCAAACACTTGTTCATCCGGGATATCCCGATGCATAGACAACATATAATGAAGATCAAGATGAATTTTGCCCAAATCATGATACAAAGCGGCTCTGACCAATGTTGTTAGATCCTCTTTTGATATTTTCTTTATTTTTCTCACTTCATCAGCAAGAATAAGACATATCTTTGCCGTTCGAAAAGCATGATTTCTGACACTTTTGACTTGATTGTGTAAAAGACGCGCTACTGCTTGAACATCTTTCTTTATCGGCAACCGATCGCCTATAATATCTGCGCTTTCCTTTAAAAACTCATTCACATCTATTCTTTGTTTCTCAAAGTATTTATGGCCAAGCTCCTTCATCACACGAATAAGAAAATCAGGATTTTTCTTTAATCCTTTTTCTAAAAATCCCGACTCTTTCTTAAGACGATCATCAATATTTTTTAAGGCCTGATAAACAGGTCCTGCGGAGTCTTCAAAAGCCATATAGAAAGAAATGATTTGTCTCCCTTTTAAACCAAGCCGATGAGAAATAATAAACATGACATATTGCGCTTCAAAAACAGTTGCGCGCGGATGACGAATATACCAAAGTCTCATGATAAATTTTGCGATCTCCAAACGCCCCAAAAATCGAGATAAATAGTGCGCTGATTTTAAAAGCATATTTAAAACAAAAAACGGCAAAAAGATAAAAGAATAAAATGTGGCTGTTAAATCAAAATCATCTTTTGCTTTTGAAGATTGCGATAAAGGCTTATGAAGCCGATAAGAATTCCCCCGTCTTTCAATCAATCCAAAAGAATAAAGAATCGCAAAAACATATTTTTCAATAGGCGTCTTAATCGTTGCGCGCGGCAATCCTAAGAAACTCACACGATCTGTTAAGATATAAAGGACATCATCTAATTTCTTGGTTGAAGAAACAATCTCATCAAACGCTTCAAGAAGATCAACGCCCTTATTTTTCCAATACATATAAATACTATAATGACTATTCAAATATTTCACATGCGACCCTAATCCCGATAAAACACCATGCACATGATCCGCATTGAGAAATTTGTGTTCCTCAATATTCTTTAATTCTTCCAATAATTTTATAAAAGCGGATAACCGGCTGCCTTCTTTTTTAGTCAACAATTCAAATTGCTGTTGCATATCAACGCCTTTTTTCTGATAAAAACGATAGAGCTCATAACAACGCCCTATTTGCCGAGTAGAAAATCCTAAGCCGGTTAAAACGCGCTCCAAAGAATTAATATTTAAGCTCCAAGAAGACGTATTAAATGATTCTAATGTTTTTACTAAATTCGCAAAAGCTGCCAATCGGCCTGGACTTTTTTCCAATAAATCCTTAAAGATCGCTTCAATATCAAGGCCGATATCTTTATAGTGTTTATACATTCTATAATATTGCCCTCGATAGAAAAACATATATCCAAAAGCTGTCAGCATTTTTTCCAACCCATCCGGACTCAAACTTTTCTCTTGCTCAAGATTCTCTAATTCTTCCATAAGCGTTTTAAACGCCTTAAAATCCCGTTTATTTTCATTTAAAAGCTCTTTGAACCGATCGACCAAATCAAGATGATAAACCTCTTTATAATGCAGATAAAATTTATAATTACAGCTGATATATCCCACAGGAAAACCTAAGTGCAATAAAGCATTCCCTAAATTATGCGTGGTTAATAATTCAGAATCGTCTATCTTTCGCAATTCCTGCATTAAATCTATAAAAGCTAATAATAAGGTTGGTTTCTGATGCGAAAGCTCTAAGAACATTTCTTTAATATCAACCGCATATTCTTTTTTATAATGCTCATAAATCTTATAACTGTTGCTGATATAATTAAGAGGATAACCAAATCCAATCAAAACAGCTTCTAGCCTGCTCGCTGTTAACGGCGTTTTCGTCAAAGGATCAAGCTCCCGCAAATTTTCTAAAACATCTGCAAATGCCTCTAAGGAATTCTTACGTAAAAGATATTTTTCTCTGAAATACTCCGGCGAAGCAAAAGCGATCAACTGTAAAAATCCTTTATCATTAAATTTCTTTTCCAAAGATTCTTCCGCTTGTTCTTTCATAAACGCTGTCATCGAACCAAATAAAGAACTGGTCGATATTGTTTTTCTTTGAGAGGTTAATAACTTTAATCCCCGCGTCGTCGGATAAAGCACGCTATACGATAAAGGCAAGCCCTCTAATGATGATTCACGCATAACAATAAAAATCTGAGGAAGGCAAGAAACAACAGCAGGATATTTTTTCTCTAAATCTTTACGGTCTTTGATCGTAAGCTCTTTCAATAAAGTCTCGTCGGTGGGCTTAATGAAAAACGACAAACAGGTGATTTGGCGATCTTGTTCTTTGATACTATCAATAATTTTTTCTTCTGGAGAGATCTTTCGGCGGCGAATGAAACATTTTAATCTATCATCAAAGGTTAAACCGCAAGAAAAAACAAGAAACAAACTATACCCAAGAGGTGCCAGTGCCATAGCATTCGGCGGAGGAAGATGCATTAAATACATCCAAAACGCGCTTAAACTGTGAATAAAATCTCCAGCGGAAACAATCAAATTAGAAACGAATAACGGCGCAAGCAATAATAATACCGGCCAGATGAAACAATTCAAAGAAAACGAAGAGTCATCGTAAGAGGACGCTAATTCCTTCTCAGCAGTTTCTTTAGATAAAACAACGTTTATCTCGGATAAATCAACCGTCAAATACGAACGTAGGAAAAGATGTTTAAATCTAAAAGATTTTAAATGTTTATCTTCCACAACAATAAGAGGATGTGAACTGTTTAATGCGATTAAAGCTCTTTTAAGCGGTTTCATTAAAGCTTTCGACGGCTTCATAATGGCATCCCGGCAATCTTTTGCCGCCTCTTTTAAAATCATCACTAGGAGTTCTTTACCTATTCCATTTCTACGATAACGACGATCCACACATCCTACAGAAATATGCGCAACCATATCTTCAGAATTCTTATAAAAACCTATTGATTTCTCCAATAAACAAAAACCAATAATCATATTGTCGCTATTACGCGCCACAACGACTTTAGCCGTCGGAAAAACCTCACACATAAAAGCATTTAACCCGGACAAACTAAAAGTAATCGGATTCTGCTTAATCAAAGAGATGATGCTTTGCTTATTTTCGTTAACACTTAATAATTCTTCGCCGGATATAACTTCATAAGAAATCTCATCCATATTAATATTTTCTTCATCTTCATAATCCCTAGAGAAAAATCTCTTCAAATGAAATCCATGCGTAAATAAAAAAATCCCTATCATAATAAAAATACTTCCTAATAATTGATTCAACATCATGGGGGTGCCATGAAACGCCCAATCAAAGATTTCTACAAATATCGGATAGCCAGAAATATAAATAAGAAGAATATTAGGATTTTTAATATATTTAAACGACTGATAATAAGAAAGATAGTGAATAATAGAAACAGCCGTAACAATAGCTAATCCCCAAGTTTCTTGTATCGGCGCTATGATGCCAGACAATCGAATACCGCTAAAAATATTTTTGGGCCCTAAATAATTTAATGACGGAGACACCACTGGCGCTATAAAGGCAACACACAGATAAAAAACTGCGCCCACTAAACAGACAAAACCCATAATGGAAATAATATTATACGATTGATCCTTTTGAGCTATTTTCCTCTCATAATTTTTTGTGTAATATGTTCCCAAAACAAACGAAATATTTCTTAACGTCAATAATATAATCCCAGTCAAGCCCATCATCGATAAGCTTTCTGACGAACCTCCTAAGGCGATAAAGACACCCCCAAACGCTAATAATGCCGCTATCATTTGATAAACGCGCGGAAAAGGAATAGAAGTTAAGAACAGCGGCCTATGCCATAAGGCTGTTGAGATTTTATTGATGCCCAAAATAAACCCATCGATACCTAATCCAAATATAACGCTGGATGCTATAAATAAAGACACTTGAAATGGGCTTGAGAAAGTCATAACAGCAAAAGAAAGCCCTAAAGTAAATCCCTGCAAAAGAATTCCTAAAACAACCCATAATTTCCAATCTCTTACGATGGTTTCTTGAATAATATTTTTATAAATCACCTGCCAAGATAAAGTCTTCTCTTTTATTTTTGTAACTATCGGACGATAAATAAAAGTATGCCCTATGCCCAAGACTATAAATGTCAAGAAACTGCGCCAAAACAAAACCTGTAAATAATTATGCCCTAAAGATCCCTTAGGAAGATATGGGGCTCCACAATAAAGAAAATCTTTAGGTGTTAAAAAGACAAGCGCCATAGAAATGGAAGCTAATAATGGAAGAATAATATGAAGATTATTTCTTATCCTCTTTATGCCAGCGAAAACAAGCCGAGAAATATTTCTTGAAAAATTATTATAAAACAGCTGTAAAGATTTCTTTGTCTTAAATGCCGCTTGAGGCGTCCCAGATAAAGAAAAAGTTTTGTCCGAAACTTCTTCCCAAGAAGCGCCTTTTTCAACCTGAGGAACGCTTAATAAAAAGGTTCTAATGACATCCATTACTTCTGGATTTGTTGTTGTTCTCTTAAAAACATCGCTTTTGTCATTAAGAGCGTTTAGCATTTCAGAAATAATTTGCTGTGTCAGGATCAGTCCTGTAGAGCCATTTATTTCCTCATAAGTATTAACCGCTATCGCTAAAAAATTTCCGTCTGATGATTCAATCAAATAAGGCGAACCCGAATCCCCATGATTGGTCCGCGCATGAGCTAAAAATACAAAATTATTATTATAAGAAACCTTCCATATTAATCCGGCGGAAACAGTTCCATTGGCGCCGCTCACCACAACAGCATAATCTTCTTCGTGAATATAAGAAGAAAAAGAAATAGGTTCCAAGGCTCCTCCAGAAACATCCTCTTCTTCAATGACAAGCAAGGCCAAATCTTCTGACAAAGAACCTTTAAAGTTTTTATTCCTTAAAACCACAGATCCGGTGCCAATTCTATCCATCATTTCATTATTAGCACGTAAAGTTACCTTGGAATCTTTTTGGACCACATGAGAATTCGTTAAAATCACATAATAACCATTTATCAAAGCCGCCACGAATCCACTGCCATACCAATTCGGTAATTCTACATGCAAAATTTTCCTTAAGAAAAATCCTTGCTCTTTTAATAATTTAAATTTTTCTTCCGCCTTCTTTTTATCTTCATCTTGATCGGGATTATCTATGAAGTTTTGTTGCACCGCATCCATCACTTTCACCAGACTAACCACTTCTTTTCTTATCAATAAATCAGTTATAAGAACCCCTATATCTTCCCTTGATTCTTGTTTTGATTCCAAAGTTGATATGAGATGCGCGATATCGCTGATACAATTCGTAATTCTTTTGATGATACGGCCAAAATCATTTCGAGCGAAAATCGTCGTAAGAATATCCTTAATATAAAAAGCCTTTATTCTATTCTTCTTCGCCTGTTCAATAAATTTAAAAATTTGCGGCGCATATTTCACAGCGCGTTTATAAAAAGTTTTAGCGATATCCTTATTTCTTAGATACTTTGTGAAAATCTTTCCGTAGGCTTGAGAAATTCCTTGTTCTTTTAAAATCTCAAGAAGAGAGCTCTTATTATACGAAATCTTTGTTGTCATCCATCCGCCGCAAGCCACCGCTAAAAGACTCCCTTGTGCAGGCAAAGCAAAAACAGAGCGGAAGAATGAAACAATAGAGTCAAAAATATGTTTCCATACATCCCAAGATATATGACGCATCATAAAAATGATGAGAGAAAATATAAGAGCGGAGCCTAAAGCATAACAGGTGCAAGCGCCAATAATTTTAGGGCTAATAGATGAGGAACCCGGCTGATAAAAATGATCAAAACATTGCTTATAATAAAAACGCGCTTGTTCTTTTAAAGGTAAGATAACTTCATCATACGTCCATCGGCGCGCGTTAGGATTATTTCTACGCCCACTCCAGCCAATGCCTATTTTTCGGTCATGATTCTTATAATTTTTAGCCCGATAATCACTTCCGACGGTAAAAATCTTTTGCTGTGATATCTCACTATGCGTTTGATTCCATTGTTTGATAATCGACAATAAATAATCCCGCTTCAAAGATCTAAATAAACTATGGTCCACTTCTAATCCATCAACGCCTAAGCGTAAGACATCAAATAAATTTTCTTTGGAAATATCTTCGCCCAACTCTCCCGGATGCGCATAAATCACAACGCCTCCGTAAGAATGGGCCCAAACAACAACTTCTTCGATAAAAGAGTTCTCGAGAGGAATACTTAAAAAGAGATCCGTCTCTCGTTCAAGGAACATATCCACATTCGGAAAATAAACTAAAAGATCTTTTTCTTCTTGTTCCTTTTTCAATCGAATCTCTAAGCCCGGAATAATTTCCATATTAAACTTTTCACCGGCTTCAATCGCCGGTAAAATATTCTTAATAGAACGATGATCAACAATCGCAATCGCCTTTAATCCTTCTTTCTTAGCAATACGAACAATATCTTCTGCTGATAAATCGCCATTATTAACGTGAATATGCAAATCTACTTCATTAAGCGGTTCTTGAACGTTGTTTTTTAAATTATCCTCTTCGATAGGTTCTTCTTCTCTTCTAAGGCGGAAAAACGACGGAAAACGAGGAAATTCTGTTAATACTATTCCTGCCATAAGCGGTGGCGCAAGTGTTTGGCGTGACCAAGCTATCAATTGATAAACAAAATCTTTTATGATAGGCCATAAAAATATCGCCCCCACAACACATTCGGCGATGATCAAAATGGCTATCAAAACTCCTATCGATACAGAGCCTTTTTCGCGACCTTGAACTTTATTCCAATCTTTTCTAACTATTTTAGAAAGACGCTCTAATTCGTCTTGCGACAAATCGCTAAATTTACGCATCAAAGCTTTTAATCCTTGTTTAAAATTCACATGACCGCGCTGGGCACTTTTTACTAACTTCTCTCCTTCTTTCAAAAATTCTCGAATACGTTTTTGTTGCGGAGTTTCCTTAAAATGGACAACATCTTGCTTAATATTTTCTTTTAAGAAATCTTTTATTTCCTCTTGAGCGGGCATTAAAATCGTTTGCATTTCTTCATCGGATAAAATCTCTTTATATTGTTCTTTAAGACTTTTTAATGCGGCTCTAAACTTCTCGGTATCTTCATCTTCAACCCAAGCATCAAACAATAAATTCACTTGAGCTATAAAATCATCTAAAGCTTTGTTATGAAATTTTTCTGTTTTCTCTATAAGAGAACTTTCTACGACAGCCATTTCTTGAACTGACTCTTTTGCATTTAATGAAATATCCGCGCGGATTAAAGAATCTAGGTTCTTGACATCATAGATTTTCACGCCTTTAACGTCATAAACTTCAACCGGACGGCGATTTTTATAAACAATGATATTTCCTTCAGCATTTTTATAATTTTCATCTTCATAAATAATATTCTCATAAAAAAGCCTTAAGTTCCCGCGGCTGTCAAATTTTGTATTAAGAATAACCATATCTGGATATTCTTTTAAAATATCTATTTTTAATTTTCGATTCGCTTGAATCAATCTTGATTGTTCCGTAAAAATAGGCTTTCCATTCTCAATCTCCACATTGACCCAAACCGCATAACGCGCTTCTTGGCCCAGACTATATATTTTTTGTCCATTGGCATCATAAAGAGCTATTAATTTTTTGTTTTCATATTCCGCGATTAAACTCTGTCCTACATATTTCTTTTGATGATAAAGAATCTTTTCTCCAAAAAGAGACAAATTCCCGTCAGAGGAACAATAAACATCCGAAACAAAGAAATCTGAATAACCGGCAAACATCCTGGGGCTTAAAAACTCTCCGGTGGTAGGAATACGTATAGCATTTGTTGTATCTAATTTCCCGTCTACCATGCGCGCGTTAAGCCATACAATATTACGCGTATCTGAAGGATAAATTTTCTTGCCGTCTTTGTCATAAACCGCCATAACCTGATTATTTTCAAAAATAACGAGAAGATTTTTTGCATCTTCATAGCCATCTTTATCATAAAACACATTGTGAGCTCCTAAACGTAAGTCTCCTCTAAAATTGCAACAAACATTTTCAACAATACAATGTTCATATTGTTTTAAAACGCGCGTCAAAAGATGTTTTCCTGAATACACGCACTCGGATTCTTCTGCTTTAATATGCTTCCCATTAACGATTTGAGATTTGATCCAAACCGCATTCGGATGATCTTCTTGAGAAACACAATCCATAATGGCTTGAAGTATTATTTTAGAATTCTGAGCATCGCCTTTTTCTAAAAGCAATAAAGATTTCTGGGCAAGGTCTTTAATATTTTGAAGATTTTTCTCTGTGGATTTTAATAAGCCAAAAACAAAAAATGCTGATAACATATCCGGTGGGGAATGGAATAATTGTTTGATCCAAAGGATAGATTCACGTATTGTTTCCGCGAAAGAAACTCCTTGCGCGACGTAAGATAATATCAGCCCTAACATCGTCACAATAGATAAAACAATAACAAAAGAAAACTGCGCGGCGCCAAAAGGAGAAAATACAGATAATGGCCTTTTATCTTTTGTCTCATCCGAAGATGATTTCTTTGTTGGAAATGTTAAAACATTAAATTGGGCGATATCTGCAACGGGGTCTTTAATCTTCTCTTTTATCAGACGCATAAAATCATCACACGTAAGAAAATCGACAATCTTATAAATATCCCCCTGTTTAAGCACAAAAGCCAGCCGATTAGCCTCTTCCACAGAATAATATTTGATATAATGAACATATAATGTTCTTAAAAATTCCCACCAATCTTTTTCTGTTAAAACATCTTTATCCTTTAAAGAAATCTCTATACCTTTTTCTTTCCACAATCTAAATTGCGCGACCATTATAGGAACAAGAAATTCAGCCGAAACGTTAAGATCTTTAAACGCAAGTTTGCTTTGATGATCAATAAAAAATGAAATATAGGGCATCACATGTTCAATAACGACCATTTCTTCAGGAAGACGAACAATATCAATAAACCACGATTTTATTTCTTCAGCAATTTTTTCTATATCTTCAAGAGTTAACACATCTCTTTCTAAAGAATTAACAGATGCCTTAATCCAACGATGGATATTATCTGTTTCGATCATTCTTTGCCCAATATCCAAAATAAGATGTTCACGCCAAAAAGCATATTGATTGGCATCTTCATAAAATTCTTTCGTTTTTCTAAAAAGCTCTTCGGCCCCATGACCAAGAACAGATTCTAAGTTCCCGGGTGTGAGCATTTTTTCACTCGAAAACGATGTTAACGAGAAAAATTGTTCAATCGACCTTATATCCATTCGTTCTGATTTTAATTCACGAATAGCATAAGCGCCTTTTAACAATTCACGATTAAAATCAGGAAACACATAGTAATAAAGATGTATGACTTCCAGCCCTATTTCAGCTAAGAAAAAGTAATACAATTTACATCGGGCATCAAAAATCTCATTTAATCTTTTTAAGAAAGCAGGCATCTGATCAAACGGCACATTTAATAATTCTTCTTTAAAGCGCCGAACAGATTTCTCAAAAGTATTTATTTTCTTTCTCGTTGTTTCAAATAAAGTGGCAGCGTTTAATTTAGAAATCTTAGATAAAAACTCATTAAAAACTTTCTTATTCTCCGCAATAATGACGGCTTCCGGATTTCTGGTACGCGCTAAAACATTCAGCTGATATGTAATTTCTGTTTGCCGATGATGATGTTCTTCAAATAAAGACAAAACAAGCTGACTATTAGCTTGTAATCGAGACACCATACTACTAACAACCATTTTATCTTGTTCCATCTTCTGCAAAACATAATCTAATGCTAAAAGAATTCTTTCATTCAACTTCTGCTGAATTTGACTTTCAATCCTAGTATATTCCTGTATTAAAATATTATATTTTTCCCTCATTTTCTCTAATAAAGCTGGAACATCTTCAAGAGAAACTATTTGTTCGAGACAATCTAAAATATTCTGATATTCTGGCTCATCCCTAAAACGATCTAAAGACCTAAAATCACTAATAAAATCAACTAATGTTTCTAATGTTTTTAACTGAACCGCAATATCCTTCTCGTTTGCACAAAAATCTTCATAAGCTATGACGCCGTCTAATATCATTATGTTATTTTTTATATTTTCTATAAACGTACTAAAAATAACCTTAAAATCTTCTGTGATGCCATAAGACAATAATTTGTCTTCATATCCTTGTAATTTCAACAAAGACTGTTTCACGACCTGCTTCTTTAAATTTTCTATGCGCTTGACAAAATCTTCAACAATAACAGTTATGTTCTTAAGCAATCTTAACGCATGCGTAAAATCATCTCTTTGCCCAAACTGATAAAAACGCGACAAATAACCGCCTTGGGCCTTCCATTTTTTTATCTCAAACAAAACTTGATTACGCTCGATCTCAACAAGGCATTGCCACTTCGCTGCCTCTTCAATCATTTTATAAAT